>NZ_LPXN01000102.1 GCF_001618175.1 Oceanibaculum pacificum
GGGCGTCTCGAAGCATAAGGCCGCTGTCTGCTTTTCAAAGCCACTGGCAAGCGTCGGCTCCCTCTGCTCAAATGCGGCTCATCCTTCCGCAATCATCCGGGTTCCCATGTCCAAGCATCACACGCTTTCCTCCAGCCCCGAAACCTGTCACTGGGGCGCGTTCGACGCGAAGATCAAGCCGGTGCTGGAGGTGGAATCGGGCGACCGGGTGACGATCCACACCGTCTCCGGCGCGCCGGAGGTGACCAGCGGCGAGGGCATCGTGGTGCGTCCCGAGCTGAAGGAAATTCACGCGAAATCGCCGCGCCTGTTGCCCGGCCATATCCTCACCGGCCCGGTGGCGGTGAAGGGCGCGATGCCCGGCGACGTGCTGGAAGTGCGCATCATCGACGTGTCGTTGCGCGACGATTGGGGCTGGAACATCATCCGCCCGCTCGGCGGCACCCTGCCGGACGAGTTCCCGAACATGCGGTTGCTGCACATCCGCATGGATCTGGAGAAGATGGTGGCGAAGCTGCCCTGGGGCGTCGATCTGCCGCTCGACCCGTTCTTCGGCGTGATGGGCGTCGCCCCGCCGCCGGGCTGGGGGGCGCAGACCACCATCATCCCGCGCGCCATGGGCGGCAATCTCGACATCAAGGAGCTGAAGCCGGGGGCCACGCTCTATCTGCCGGTGTTCAACGAGGGCGGCCTGTTCTCCTGCGGTGACGGCCATGCGGTGCAGGGCGATGGCGAGGTCTGTATCACCGCCATCGAGACGGCGCTGAGCGGCACCTTCGAGTTCGTCGTGCGTAAGGATATGAGCCTGAAACTGCCGCAGGCGGAAACCGCGAAGCACTACATCACCATCGGCCTCGACCCCGATCTCGACGAGGCGGCGAAGATCGCGCTGCGCGGCATGATCGAGCTGATCTGCGCCAAATCCAACCTCAGCCGGGAGGACGCCTATACCCTGTGCAGCCTGGCCTGCGATCTGCGCGTCAGCCAGTTGGTGAACCAGCATAAGGGCATCCACGCCATGCTGCCGAAGGCGGCGCTGCACGGCGCGAAATAGCGCCTCAACCCTTGGCGGCCACCGCCTCGATCTCGACCAGGAAGGCGGGGCTGGCCAGCCCCGCCACGACCATCAGGGTGGAGGCGGTCTCCACGCCCTTCAGCATGCGGTCGCGGATCGCGCGGTAGGCCGGCACGTCCTGCTGGCGGGTGATCAGCACCGTCACTTTCACCAGATCCTCGACGCCCATGCCGGACGCTTCCAGGCAGGCGACGATGTTCTGGAAGGATTGCTCGCACTGCGCCTCGAAGCCGTCCAGCACCGCGCCATCGGCGGTGACGCCGATCTGCCCGGAAACATGCAGCCAGCGCAAAGCGCCGGAGCCTTCGACCGTCTGGGCGTATTTCGAGGCCGGCTGCGGCACGCCGTTCGGGTTGCGCTTGGTCAGCATGGCATCCTCCCTCAGATCACGCCCTTGGCGCGCAGCGCCTCGATTTCCTCGGCCGGCAGGTTCAAAAGTCCGCCCAGAACATCGTCCGTGTGCTGGCCCATCAGCGGCGGCGGCAGGCGGTAGGTCGCCGGCGTGCCGGACAGCTTCAGCGGATAGGCCAGCATGGTCACCGGGTCGGGCGACAGCGGGTGGTCCATCTGGACGGTCAGGTTGCGGGCCTTCACCTGCGGGTCCTCGAACACCTGGTCGATGCGGTTCACCGGGCTGCACGGCACGTTGCAGCCTTCCAGCCCGTCGACCCAATAGGCCACGCTCTGCGTCGCCGTCACCGCCTGGATCAGCGGGATCAGTTCCTCGCGGTTGCGAATCCGGTCCGGATTGCCGACGAAGCGCGGATCGGTCGCCAGATGCTCGATCTGCGCGAATGTGCAGAAGCGCTGATACTGCCCGTCATTGCCGCAAGCCAGGATGATGTAGCCGTCCGAGGCCTTGAACACCTGGTAGGGCACGATGTTGGGATGCGCATTGCCGCGCCGCACCGGCACGGTGCCGGAGACCAGATAGTTGGTCGCCTCGTTGACCAGCCAGGAGACCTGGGTGTCCAGCAGGCAGGCATCGATATGCTGGCCCTCGCCGGTGGCGTCGCGGTGGCGCAGCGCCGCCAGGATGGCGACGGCGGAATGCATGCCGCACATCAGATCGGCGATGCCGACGCCGACCTTCACCGGCTCGCCCTCGACCTCGCCGGTGATCGACATGATGCCGCCCAGCCCCTGGGCGACGAAATCGTAGCCCGCGCGCTCCGCATAAGGGCCGGTATTGCCGAAGCCGGTGACCGAGCAATAGACCAGGCGCGGGAATTCCGCCTTCAACTGCTCATAGCCCAGGCCGTATTTCGCCAGCCCGCCAGTCTTGTAATTCTCCACCAGCACATCGCATTCGGCGATCAGCTTCTTCGCCAGCGCCTGGCCTTCCGGCGTGGCGATGTCCAGCGTCACCGAGCGCTTATTGCGGTTGGCGCACAGATAATAGGCGCTCTCGGAGGTGTCGTTGCCCTCGGCATCCTTGATGTAGGGCGGGCCCCATTTGCGCGTGTCGTCGCCCTGGCCCGGCCGTTCGATCTTGATCACGTCGGCGCCGAGGTCGCCCAGCATCTGCGTGGCGCTGGGGCCGGCCAGGATGCGGGTCAGGTCGAAAATGCGGATGCCCGCGAGCGGTCCGGGGAAAGGCTGGGTCATGGGATGCGGCCGTGATGTTCGGGTCTATGACAGGTGCGCGACCGTCGCCGATAGACGCCGAGGCGTCAAGCGCCGGGGCGGCTACCCTGCCTTACATCAGGAACATCACCACCACGGGCAGGGTCAGGGCGGCGGCGATGACCTGGGCGGTGAGGATGCCGGCCATCAGCCGGTGGTCGCCACCCATCTGCCGGGCCAGGATGTAGGAGGATGAGGCCGCCGGGGTGCCGGAGAACAGCACCGCCACCTTCGCCGTCAACCCCTCGACGCCGAACACGAAGCAGGCGAAGGCGGTGAGCGCCGGCAGCAGCAGCAGCTTCAGCAATCCGGAGATCAGAATGCCGCGTTGGCCGGCCTTGGCGGCGGCGAAATCCAGCCCCGCGCCGACGCATAGCAGGCCGATCGGCAGGGCGGCGCGGCCGATGGCGTCCAGCGCCGGGCCCAGGACCGGCGGCAGGCTGATGTTCAGCCCGTTGAGCGCGAGGCCCAGGAACACGGCGAGAATGATCGGGTTGCTGGCCAGCGCCCGCACGATGCTGCGGCTGCCCGGCTCCGCCGTGCCGTTCAGCCGCGCCAGCAGGATGACCGACAATACGTTCACCGTCGGCACCACCACGGCGATGGCGATGGCGACCAGCGTGTTGCCGGCCGCGCCGTACAGCGCGCTGGCGGCGGCGATGACGACATAGATGTTCGGGCGGATGGCGCCCTGCATCACCGAGGTCAGCGCCGGCATGTCCATATGCAGCCGGCCGCGCATCAGCAGCAGCCAGCCGATGATCATCAGGATCGGCGCGACCAGGGCTGCGGCCATCGGCAATATCTGCAACTCGCCGACGCTGGAGCCGGCCACGCGGGTCAGCAGCATGGCCGGGAACAGCACGTAATAGGTCAGCCGCTCGGTCGCGTCCCAGAAGGCGTCGCCCAGGCCGAGACGGGGAAAAACGAGACCGCGCTTCAGCAGCGTGCCGAGCAGGATCATCAGGAAGATGGGGCCGAGGGCGGAGAGGACGGAAACCATGATAGGGGGCGTTTACCGCGCCTTGCGCGCCGCGTCCAGCGCGCCTTGCAGAATGTAGGCCGCCGCCATCTTGTCGACCAGCTCGCCGCGCCGCTTGCGGGTCATGTCGGCGTCGATCATCAGCCGGGTGACTGCGGCGGTCGACAGGCGCTCGTCCCAGAAGGCGTAGGGCAGGCCCAGCGGGGCGATGTTGCGGGCGAATTGCCGGGTCGACTGGCAGCGCGGCCCCTCACTGCCGTCCATATTCACCGGCAGGCCGATGATCAGCGCGCCGACCTCGCGCTCGGTGACGATCCTGCGCAGCGCCTCCATATCTTTCGTCAGCTTGCTGCGGGCGATGGTTTCCAGCGGCGAGGCGATGGAGCGGCTGAAGTCGGACAGCGCGGTGCCGATGGTGGTGGAGCCGACATCCAGGCCAAGCAGCCGGGCGCGCGGCTTGAGCGCCTGGATCAGCGCCAGCACGGCCTCGATGGGGCTGTTTTCCGGCGGCTGGGGCGGGGTGTCGGGGTTGCGGTGCGTCATGGCCGATGCTACTTTCCGCCGCGTTTCACGAATCCCTGAATTCTGCGGCTTTCCGCCGTTCCGCGAGGAAGACTTACAGCATGTCGATGGACAAGGCCACCGTCGCGAACATCGCCCGACTGGCGCGCATAAGACTGAACGAGGACGAGCTGGAGCTCTACGCCAAGGAGCTGTCCGGCATCATGGGCTGGATCGAGCAATTGAACGCTGTCGATACCGGCGATGCGGAGCCGATGAGCAGCGTCGTCGAGCGCCTGCTGCCGGAGCGCGCGGATGTCGTCACCGATGGCGGCATCCAGGAAGACGTGCTCGCGAACGCGCCGGATACGGCGCATGGCTATTACGTGGTGCCCAAGGTGGTCGAGTAATGACTGATCTGACCGGATTGACGATGGCGGCGGCCCTGGACGGCCTCGCCAAGAAGGATTTCTCCAGCGCCGAGCTGACCGCCGCCTATGTGACGGCGATGGAAAAGGCGCGGCCGCTCAACGCCTACATCACCGAGACGCCGGACCAGGCGCTTGCTATGGCGAAGGCGTCCGATGCGCGGCGGGCCAAGGGCGAATCCCGCGCGATGGACGGGCTGCCGCTGGGCATCAAGGATCTCTACTGCACCAAGGGCGTGCAGACCACGGCGGGCAGCCATATCCTGGGCGGCTTCACGCCGACCTATGAATCGACCGTCACCCAGAAGCTGTGGGATGCCGGCGCGGTCATGCTGGGCAAGCTGAATCTGGACGAGTTCGCCATGGGCTCGGCCAACATCACCTCCTATTACGGCACGGTCGAAAGCCCCTGGCGCAAGGCCGGCGACAACCGGCCGCTGGTGCCGGGCGGCTCTTCCGGCGGGTCGGCGGCGGCGGTCGCCGCCCATGCCGCCATCGCCGCCACCGGCACGGATACCGGCGGCTCGATCCGCCAGCCGGCTTCCTTCACCGGCATCGTCGGGCTGAAGCCGACCTACGGGCGCTGCTCGCGCTGGGGCATCGTCGCCTTCGCCTCCTCGCTGGACCAGGCCGGGCCGATGACCCGCAGCGTCACCGACGCGGCCATCATGATGGGCGTCATGGCGGGTTACGATGCGAAGGATTCCACCTCGGTCGATATCGCCGTGCCGGATTACCGCGCCGCGCTGGACGGCTCGGTGAAGGGGCTGCGCGTCGGCATCCCGAAGGAATACCGCGTTGACGGCATGCCGGCCGAGATCGAGCGGCAGTGGCAGCAGGGCATCGCATGGCTGAAGGAAGCCGGCATGGAGCCGGTCGAGGTCAGCCTGCCGCACACGAAGCACGCGCTGCCGACCTATTACATCATCGCGCCGGCCGAGGCGTCGTCCAACCTGGCGCGCTATGACGGCGTGCGCTACGGCCTGCGGGTTGAGGGCGATTCGCTGGACAAGCTGTACGAGAACACCCGCGCCGCCGGCTTCGGGGCGGAGGTGAAGCGCCGCGTGCTGATCGGCACCTATGTGCTGTCGGCCGGCTATTACGATGCCTACTACCTGAAGGCGCAGAAGATCCGCACGCTGATCGCCGACGATTTCAAGAAGGCCTATCAGCAGTGCGATGTGATCCTGACGCCGACATCCCCCTCGGCGGCTTTCGCCCTGGGCGAGAAAATGGACGATCCGGTCGCCATGTACATGCAGGACGTGTTCACCGTGCCGGCGAACCTGGCCGGCATTCCCGGCCTGTCGGTGCCCTCCGGCCTGTCGTCTGACGGGCTGCCGCTGGGCCTGCAGGTGCTGGGCAAGGCGTTCGATGAGGAGACGGTCCTGAAAGTCGGCCGGGTGATCGAGAAGGCGGCGGCATTCAGCACCAAGCCGTCCTTCCTGGCGGGAGAATAAGAGCATGAGCGGATTGCTTATCGAGGGTAGCACCGGCACCTGGGAGGTCGTCGTCGGCCTGGAAGTGCATGCGCAGGTCACCTCCAACGCCAAGCTGTTCTCCGGTGCCTCGGCCGAGTTCGGCGCGGAGCCGAACAGCCAGGTCAGCCTGGTCGATGCGGCCATGCCGGGCATGCTGCCGGTCATCAACACGGTCTGCGTCGACCAGGCGGTGAAGACCGGCCTGGGGCTGAACGCGGCGATCAACCGAACCAGCGTGTTCGCCCGGAAGAACTATTTCTATGCCGACCTGCCGCAGGGCTACCAGATCTCGCAGTACGAGAAGCCTATCGTCGGCGAGGGGGTGGTGCTGGTCGACCTGCCGGACGGCAGCACCAAGGAAGTCGGCATCGAGCGGCTGCATCTGGAGCAGGATGCCGGCAAGAGCCTGCATGACCAGCACCCGAGCAGGAGCTATATCGACCTGAACCGTTCCGGCGTGGCGCTGATGGAGATCGTCTCCAAGCCCGACCTGCGCTCCGGCGACGAGGCGGCGGCGTATCTGACCAAGCTGCGCGCCATCCTGCGCTATCTCGGCACCTGCGACGGCAACATGGAGGAAGGCTCCATGCGCTGCGACGCCAACGTGTCGGTGCGCAAGGCCGGCGACCCGCTGGGCACGCGCTGCGAGATCAAGAATGTGAATTCGATCCGCTTCGTGAAGCAGGCCATCGAGTATGAGGCGCGCCGCCAGGTCGAGGTGATCGAGGAGGGGGGCACGATCGTTCAGGAAACCCGCCTGTTCGATTCGCGCCAGGGGGTGACCCGCTCCATGCGTTCCAAGGAGCACGCGCATGATTACCGCTATTTTCCCGATCCCGATTTGCTGCCGCTGGTGCTGACCGAGGAGCGGATCGAGACGATCAAGGCCAGCCTGCCGGAATTGCCGGACGCCAAGAAGCAGCGCTTCATGGAGGCCTATGGCCTGTCCGCCTACGATGCCGGCGTGCTGGTAGCGGAGCAGGAGACATCCGGCTTCTACGAGCAGGTGGTGACGTCCAGCGGCGACGCCAAGCTGGCCGCCAACTGGGTGATCACCGAATTGTTCGGGCAGCTCAACACCGCCGGCAAGCCCATCGCCGAGAGCCCGGTCTCGGCCGCGGCGCTGGGCCAGATGATCGCCCGCATCAAGGACGGCACGATCTCCGGCCGCATCGCCAAGGATGTGTTCGCCGAGATGTTCGCCACCGGCAAGGACGCCGACGCGATCATCGAGGAGAAAGGGCTGCGCCAGGTTTCCGACACCGGCGCCATCGAGAAGATCATCGACGACGTGATCGCCGCCAACCAGGACAAGGTGGCGGAATACAAGGCCGGCAAGGACAAGCTGTTCGGCTTCTTCGTCGGCCAGACCATGAAGGCCAGCCAGGGTAAGGCCAACCCCGGCATGGTCAATGAGATGCTGAAGGCGAAGCTGGGCTGAGCCCAACCGACTGAATTAAGTCGAAGAAGAACCGTTCAAGAATGCCCGGCATGTCCGCGGCATTCTTGAAAAAGGTTGACCTCGTTCAAACTTCGGCTCAAACACAGGTCGGAATTTCCACAAGAAGGGACGCCTATGGCGAAGGAAGACGTCATCGAATTTTCTGGCACGGTCGCAGAACTGCTGCCGAATGCCATGTTCCGCGTGAAGCTGGACAATGATCATGAAGTGCTGGCGCACACGTCGGGCAAGATGCGCAAGAACCGCATCCGCGTGCTGGCCGGCGACCGCGTCAATGTCGAAATGACGCCCTACGACCTCACCAAGGGTCGCATTACCTTCCGCTTCAAGTAAGCGGCTCCGCCGGGAGCCGGGAGGGGCCATGCCCGCGCCTGCATCCATGCCTGCGCGGCCCCCCGCGCAGGCCAAGCTGATTCTGGCCTCCGCCTCGCCGCGCCGCCGCGACCTGCTGGCGCAGATCGGCCTGACGCCCGACGCTATCGATCCCGCCGAGCTCGACGAAACCCCGCAGCCCCGCGAATTGCCGCTGGACTACGTCAGGCGCCTGGCCGAGGCCAAGGCGCTGGCCGTCGCCGCGCGCCATGCCGGCGGCTTCGTGCTGGCCGCCGATACGGTGGTCGCGGTCGGCCGCCGCATCCTGCCCAAGGCGGAGACCGAGGCTGAGGCGCGCGCCTGCCTGGCGCTGCTGTCCGGCCATCGCCACAAGGTTATCGGCGGGCTGTGCCTGATCGCGCCCGACGGCCGCCGGGTGGTCCGCGTCGTCACCACCGCCGTCACCTTCAAGCGCCTGTCGGACGAGGAGCTGCGCTGCTACATCGCCAGCGGCGAATGGCAGGGCAAGGCCGGCGGCTATGCGGTGCAGGGGCTGGCGGCGATCTTCGTCGCCCAGCTTGTCGGCTCCTATACCAATGTGGTCGGGCTGGATCTGCACATGGCCTACAAGCTGTTGGCGGGGCACGGATACCCATGCCTGGCGCCGGGCTGAACGGCATCGATTCCATCCTGATCGAGCTGGGGGCGGACAGCACCCGGATCGCCCTGCTGCGCAATGGCGAGCTGATCGAATTGCTGGTCGAGCGCGCTGGCCATGAAAGCCGGCTGGGCTGGATATTCCTCGGCCGCGTCGCGGAGGTCGTCAAGCCGCTGAACGCCGCCTTTGTTGATATCGGCCAGACACCGCCGGCCTTTCTGTCCGGCGCGGCGGCGCATTGGCTGCATCCCGATGTCAGCGCCGACACGCCCATCGGGCGCAGCGTGACCGAAGGGGCCGCCGTGCTGGTGCAGCAGGTGAAGGATGCCCAGGGCGACGCCAAGGGCGCGGCCGTGACCGCCGATATCTCGCTGGCCGGCACGCATCTGGTCTTCACCCCGCGCCGGCCGGGAATCGCCGTGTCGCGGAAGATACCTGACAAGGCGGAGCGCGCGCGGCTGCGCCAGACGGTGCTCGATTGTCCGTTGCCGGCGCAGGCCGGACTGGTCGTGCGCACCTCCGCCCAGGGCGCCGACGCGGCGGCGCTGCGGGCTGAGCTGACCGGCCTGCTGGCGCGCTGGCAGGGGCTGCTGGACAAGGCCGCCGCCCTCCAGCCCCCGGCGGTGCTGGACCGGCCGCCGGGGCTGCTGGAGCGGCTGCTGGGGGAGATCGCCGACGATTGCGCCATCCGCGCTGAGCTGACTGGCTTCACCCGCGCCCGGCGCTATGCCGAGGCGCACCGACCGGCGCTGCTGGAAAGCCTGTCGCAGCATCGCGGCCCGACATCTCTGTTCGCCGCCGAAGGGGTGGAGGAGCAGATTGCCGCCGCGCTGGAGCGCCGCGTGCCGCTGCCCGGCGGCGGCGAGCTGGTGATCGACCCGACCGAGGCGCTGGTCGCCATCGATGTGAACAGCGGCGGCCGCGCGCCGCGCGAGGCCGCCTTCGCGGCGGTTGGCCCGGTGGCGCGGCAGATCTGCCTGCGCGCGCTCTCCGGCCTTATCCTGGCCGATTTTCCCCGGCTCGACGCCAGGGCCGACCGCGCGCGCCTGCTGGACGCGCTGCGCCAGGCCGTGGCCGGCGACCGCGTGCCGGTGCAGGTGCTGGGCTATACAAATGGCGGCCTGGTCGAGCTGATCCGCCCGCGCGACCGCGACACGCTGGCCGAACAGCTCGCCAAAGGTTGACGGGGTGGATTGACGGGGCAGCCCGGGGCGCTTATCTCGACCGCTCACGTACCGGAACCCGAGCGATCCGCCATGGCCGAAATCCACCATCTGCCGAGCCGCCGCCGCAAGCCCGGCTGCCCGATCTGCGGCAAGCCATCGGCCGAGAAGAACCGGCCTTTCTGCTCCCCGCGCTGCCACCGGATCGATCTGGGCCGCTGGCTTGGCGACACCTACCGCATCCCGACCGACGAGGAGCCCGACGAAGCCGACCTCCTCGCCGCCGCCCGCGAGCGCGACAGCGAATCCTGATATGACACTTTAAGTATCGTCCGGCCCGGAAAGTGTTGGACAGGCCGCCGGGAATTTCCTATAAGCCAGACCGCTCAGCGCCTTAAGCCCAGGTAGCTCAGTTGGTAGAGCATGCGACTGAAAATCGCAGTGTCGGTGGTTCGAATCCGCCCCTGGGCACCATTCTCCTTCAATGGCCGGCTGTAGCGCATTTCCCTTCGGTGCGATCTTCACGTCCTTGTGTAGCGGTCCGGTCTGGACTTGTGGCTGGCGTCTATCCAGACTTGTTGCAATTCTCTAGGCGGGAGGCGGCATGCGGCGGATTGTTCTGGCTGCGGTTACGCATGGGGCGGCGGTTGTTCTGGGGTTTGCCCTTGGCGTCTATTTCCTGCCGGTGTTGACCGCGCCGGACTCGCCAACCGCGGAAAATTTGCAGGGAAGCGCGCAAGGCGCGCTGTTCGCGGCAGACTTCACGCGCGACCTTAGGGGCAGCGACCTGCTGCATTGGGGCGAGGGGCGGATCAGCGTGACCGCGACGCAGATCGTGCATGAAGGCCGCCTGGCGCCCGGCCCGGATTACAAGCTCTATCTGGTAAAGGAATTCGTCGCGCATGAGGATGAATTCCTGCCGGTCAAATCCGCCGCCCGGCGGATCGGCGACGTGAAGAGCTTCGACGGTTTCATCCTGGACCTGCCCGCAGGCATTGACCCGGCCGATTACACCACCGTGCTGGTCTGGTGCGAAGCCTTCTCGGAATTCATCACCGCCGCGCGCTATCGCTGACGCGGGGTGAATCGCCGATGGCGGGAAACTTTTCCCGTCCCGAGCGTTCTATCAGCATGAACCTACAGAATTCGGCGCGACGGATGGCGATGTGCGACCTCGACGGCTTCCGCCTGACGGAAGACGACGCCTTGTTTATCGATTTCGACGGCACGCTGGCCGAGATCGGCGACGATCCCAATGCGATCCGGCTTGATGCTTGTGCGGCGCTGGCGCTGACGGCGCTCGCGGCGCGCCTGGGCGGTGCGGTGGCGATCCTGAGTGGGCGGGATATACGCGACCTCGCCGCCCGCACACCCGATGGCGTGTGGCGGGCCGGCGGACATGGGCTGGAAGTGATCGCGCCTGGGTGGACGCCGGCTGAACGACCTGACCCGCTGCCCGATAGCGTCCTGGCCCCGATGCAGGCGGTCGCCATATCGCACCCAGGCGTAAGGCTGGAGCTGAAAGGGCCGGTGGCCGCCTTGCATTACCGCGCCGCGCCCAAGGCGGAGGAAGCCTGCCTGCAAGCCGCCCAGAAGGCGGCGTCCTCGGCGTCGGGCCTGGTGTTCCAGCCCGGCAAGATGGTGGTGGAGGTAAAACCGGCCACCGCGCATAAGGGTCGGGCGCTGCGACGGTTGATGGACCGGTCGCCCTTCGCCGGCCGCCGGCCGGTCATGCTGGGCGACGACACGACGGATGAGGACGCCATCCAGGCGGCCCAGTTACTGGGCGGTATCGGCGTGAAGGTGGGGGAGGGCGGCAGCGCCGCCCGGCTGCGGACGCCCGATCCGGCCGCGGTGCGGGATTGGCTGGCGCGCGAGGCAATACACTAGACGCGGCGTCGGACGAAACTAGATACTATTTTATCGTTCCCCCCCAGGCGTCGTGCTCTCGCGGCGCCTCTTTCACGTGAGCACCGACGATGAGCCAGGCTGTCCGCACCCCGCATGCCCGCAGCCTGAAGGGGCTGGACTGGGCCAATCTGTTCCTGGCCGATGTGCGCGACGGCGTCGGGCCGTTCCTCGGTATCTATCTGCTGGCCAGCCATGATTGGGACGCGGCGGGAATCGGTGTGGCGATGGCCGCGATGGGGCTGGCCTCGGTGATCACCCAGACGCCGGCCGGCGCCCTGATCGATTCGACCCGGCGGAAGCGGCTGCTGATGGCGCTGGCGACGGCGGTCGTCGGCGTGAGCTGCATCCTCATGACCATCCCGGCCTTCGTGAATATCTACGCCATCGTCGCCTTCCAGGCGCTGATGGGCATGGCGGCGGCCATCCTGATGCCTGGCCTGGCGGCGATCACGCTGGGCATGGTCGGCTTCAAGCGCTATCCGGGGCGGCAGGGTCGCAACGAGATGTTCAACCATGCCGGCAACGCCGCCTCGGCGATCCTGGCCGGCGTGCTGGGCTACCTGCTGTCGCCGGAATGGGTGTTCTTCGCCGTCGCCCTGTTCGCGGTGGCCAGCATCGTGTCGATCCTGGCGATCCGCGAGGACGACATCGACCATGAGCTGGCGCGCGCCGCGCCGGAATCGGCCGATAAGGAGCATCCGAAGACCGCCGGCCTGCTGACCGTGCTGGCCGACCGGCGGCTGCTGATGTTCGCGATCTCCGTCGTGCTGTTCCATTTCGCCAATGCGGCGATGATGCCGGTGGTCGGCCAGTACATGGCCTCCAGCGCGCCGGAGGGGGCGACCTTGTATATGTCGGCCTGCATCGTGGTGGCGCAGCTGGTGATGATCCCGATGGCGAAGTTCGCCGGCCGTTATTGCGAGATATGGGGCCGCAAGCCAGTGTTCCTGCTGGCCTTCGCCGCGCTGCCGGTTCGCGGGCTGCTCTATACCGTCAGCGACGATCCGGCCTGGCTGATCGCGGTGCAGACGCTGGACGGCATCGGTGCCGGTATTTTCGGCGTGGTCTGGCTGGTGATGTGCGCCGACCTGACGCGCGGCACTGGGCGCTATAATGTGACCGTGGGGGCCATCGCCACGGCGCACGCCATCGGCGCATCGGCCAGCAATGTGGTCACCGGCTTCGTTGTCGCCGCCACCAGCTATGCCGGCGGCTTCACCTTCCTGGCCGGGGCGGCCGCGGTGGGGTTGGTGTTTTTCTGGACCATGGTGGGCGAGACCAAGCCCAGCGCCGAGGAAGAGCCGGCGCCGGCGGCGCAGCCGGCATGAGCTATTCCTGCCGGGCCTTCCATTCGGCATAGGTCGGGCGCGGCAGCTCGAACTGGTCGCCGGTGCGGCAATAGAGCGTGCCGAACAGCCGGCCGACCGGGCGATATTGCGCGGTGTCCACCCGCAGCGTGTCGGGGTCGATCAGCCCGTCGCGCACATGCATCGTCAGCACCTTGCCGATGACGATCTGCCGGCCGGGGCTGACCTGAACCATGGCGATGCGCTCGCACTCGAACGCCACCGGGGCCTCGGCGATGCGCATCGGGGCAACCCGGTCGGAGGGCACCAGCGTCAGCCCGGCGGCGGCGGCCTCGCTGAGGCCGCGGGGAAATTCGGCGGCGCATAGATCCATCGCCTCGGCGATGCCCTCGTCGACGGTATGGACGACATACTGGCCGCTGCGCTGGATGTTGACCGTGGTGTCCTTCAGCGAACCGTCGGCCTTCTCCTGCAAGCCCAGCACCAGGGTCGGCGGGTTCTCGCCCATCGTGTTGAAGAAGCTGTAGGGCGCGGCGTTCTGATTGCCGTGTTCGTCCGCCGTGGCGACCAGCGCGATCGGGCGCGGCACCACGGTGGCGGCGAGCAGCTTGTACTGAAGCGTGGGCTCCAGCGCGTCGAGCTGGAACTTCATTCCGGCGGCAGCTCAACGCCGGTCTGTGCGGTGATGCGGCCGTAATGCTCGATCCGGCGGTGCCGCGCGAAGTCGAAGATGGTGGCCTTGCCGAACTTGGTGGCGTCCAGATCGCAGGCATGCACCAGCAGTTCGTCATCCTCGGTCGTTGCCTCGGCGACGATCTCGCCGTTCGGGTCGACGATCAGGCTGCCGCCGATCAGCGGGAAGCCGTCCTCGTTCCCGGCCTTGGCGACGGCGGCGACCCAGGTGGAATTCTGGTACGCGCCGGCCTGCACCGACAGCCGGTTGTGGAACAGCCGCTTTTCCGGCCCTTCATCGGCTTTCTGCGAATTCACCGACGGCGTGTTGTAGCCCAGCAGCACCATTTCCACGCCCTGCAGGCCCATGACGCGGTAGGTCTCCGGCCAGCGGCGGTCGTTGCAGATGCACATGCCGAACAGCCCGCCCTCGGTGCGCCAGACCGGGAAACCGGTGTCGCCCGGCTCGAAATAGCGCTTCTCCAGATGCTGGAAGGCGCGGCTGGTGTCGAATTCGGAATGGCCGGGCAGGTGGGTCTTGCGGTATTTGCCGACGATCTTGCCGGTCCGGTCGACCAGGATGCAGGTGTTGAAGTGCCGGCCTTCCGGCGTCAACTCGGCATAGCCGAAGCTCATCGCCATGCCGTATTCCTTGGCCCGCTCGAACAGCGGCAGGGTCGCTGCGTTCGGCATCTCGCGCTCGAACCAGGCATCGACCTCGGCCTGATCCTCCATGTACCAGCGGGGGAAGAAAGTGGTCAGCGCCAGCTCCGGATACAGGATCATGGTGGCGCCCTTGGCCTTCGCCTGATCCATCAGCTCCAGCATGCGGGCGACGACGTGCTGGCGGCTTTCGGCGCGCTGGATCGGCCCCAACTGCGCGGCGGCGAGGGTGACGATACGCATGACCTTCTCTCCTTGTTAGGCTTCCTTACATCTTCACATAGCGCAGAAGCGGGCATTGGGATAGGGCCAGATTTCCCGCGATTCCGATCCCGTGCCTGTGCTTTATTGAGGCTATTGCACGGTCTCGCGGCGAGGAAGCGGATGGACGGTCTGGTCTTGCAGGTGGTGACGTTCCTGGCGGCGGCTATCGTCGCGCCGGCCCTGTTCAAGCGGCTGGGGTTCGGCTCGGTCGTCGGCTATCTGTGCGCCGGCATCGCCATCGGCCCGTCGGGAATGGCCGTATTCGACGATGCCGAGGGGGTGATGGATGTCGCCCAGCTTGGCGTTGTGCTGCTGCTGTTCGTCATCGGGCTGGACACCAGGCTGTCGCGGCTGATCGAGATGCGCGGCGAAATCCTCAGTCTCGGCGTGGGCCAGGTGGTGCTGACCACGGTGGCCGTCGCGACCATCGCCATGTGGACCGGGTACGATCTCACCACGGCGCTGCTGGTGGGTTTCGCCCTGTCGCTGTCCGGCACGGCGGTCGCCTTGCAGATATTGGAGGATCGCGGGGATTTGCCGAAGCGCTATGGCCAGCGCAGTTTCGCGGTGATGCTGACGCAGGACATGCTGACCGTGCCGGTGCTGGCGCTGGTGCCGATCCTGTTTCTGTCCGGCGGTTCGGCCGGCCTGACCGGCGATCCGCTGCTGGATGCCGCGCTGGCGCTGGCGGTGGTGGCCGGCATCGTGCTGGCCGGGTTCTATCTGCTGGACCCGCTGTTCCGGATCATCGCCTCCTCCGGCGTGCGCGAGGTGATGACCGCTGCCGCCCTGCTGGTTGTGCTGGGGGCGGCGCTGGCGGCCGCCGCCGTCGGCATCTCGATGGCGCTGGGCGCGTTCCTGGCCGGCGTGATGCTGGCCGAATCCTCCTACCGCCACCAGATCCGCGCCGATGTGGAGCCGTTTCGCGGGCTGCTGCTGGCGCTGTTCTTCATGAGCATCGGCATGATCGTCGATCTGCGCGCGGTGCTGGTCGATTCCGCCGTGCTGGCCGTGCTGCTGCCGGCCTATCTGGTGGTGAAGATCGCGGTGGCTGCGCTGCTGGCCTGGGCCTTGTGCTCGCCGCGCATCGAGGCGCTGCGTATCGGCTTGGTGCTGGCGTCGGCCGGCGAGTTCGCCTTCGTGCTGCTGCCGATGATCGCCGGGGCCGGCCTGCTGTCGGCGGAGATTGCCGGCCATCTGATCGCCCTGTCGGCGCTATCGATGATCGTCGTGCCGCCGCTGGCCGCGCTGGGCGAGCGGTTCCTGAAGCGGCGTCGACCGGCGAGCGCCAAGCCAGCCGAGGATTTCGACGGCGCGGGCGGCTCGATCCTGGTGATCGGCTTCGGCCGCGTCGGCCAGATCGCCTCCCAGGTGCTGCTGTCGAGCGGGGTGGCGACGACGATGCTCGACGTCAATCCCGACCGCATCAAGGCGGCCGCCCGGTTCGGCTTCAAGGTCTATTACGGCGACGGGCGGCGCGCCGACGTGCTGACCGCCGCCGGGGCCAGCGAGGCGAGGGTGATCCTGGTATGCGTCGGCGAGGCGAACATATCGCTGCAAATCTGCAAGGCGTTGCGCATCCAGTGTCCGCACAGCCGTATCTACGCCACCGCCTATGACCGGGTGCACGCCATTGCGCTGATGGAGGCTGGCGTGGATTACCAGCTGCGCGAAACCTTCGACGCGGCGGTGATCGTCGGTCGCGAGGCGCTGGTGGCGGCCGGCGTGGAGCCGGAGCGGGCCGCCGAGGTGGAAGCCGATGTGCGCGAGCGCGACGCCGCGCGGCTGGAACTGCAACGTCTGCGCGGCATCGAGGCCGGGGCCGATTTGATGCACCAGAAGACCATGCAGCCCGAACCGCTGAAACAGCCCGACCGCACCGAGGAGCCGGTGGACCTTACCGGCGAGCAGACGACGGTGCGGCAGACGGCTTGAGAGTTCTGGGCTGCCGCCCTGTCCTTCGAGACGCCGCTACCCCTTGCCGCCATGCGGGAAGAGCGAGCGGCCGATATAGCCGGCAACGTCGCGCAGGGCCTCGCCCAGCCGGTCGATCTGCTCGGGCGTGTGCTGGCCCTGGATGGCGATGCCGCTTATGCCGAACCGGGGGTGGCCGTTATGGTCGGTCACCACGCTGGCGATGGTGGTGATGCCGCGATAGAGATTGCCGACATCCTTGGTCCAGCCCTTGCGGCCGGCCTCCGCCACCTCGGCCTCGAAATCCTCGAAGCTGGGCGGGTTCTGCCAGCGCAGCGTGGTGAAGCGCCGGCGCAGCTCCGCCGAGGGCAGGCGCAGATGCGCCGCCACGCAGCGCCCGACCGCGCCGATCAGCGCCGGCAGGCGTGAGCCGACGCGCATGTCGACGCGGACCACATGCTCGCCATAGGCCCGATCCAGCACGACGATGTGCCCGTCCTCGGTGATCCGCCAGAGTGCTATCAGCATGCCATGATTGAGCGCCAGCCGCTCGATCTCCGGGCGGATCAGATCGAGATAGGAGCTGCCGATCATGCCGATGGCCAACTCGGAGACGGCGAGGCCCAGGCTGTAGGTCTTGTCGGTCTCGCTGAAGCTGACGAAGCGCCCGCGCGCCATGGTGCGCAGAATGCTGAAGCAGGTGCTGGGGCTGATGCCCGTGGCCCGGGCGATGGCGGCCACGCCCTGCGGGCCGGGAACGCCGGCCAGATGCTGCAATATCCGCATCGCATGCACCACCGCGCCGACCTCGCGCTGCTTTTCAGGATCGGATTTCATTCAATACCCCGATTGCAATTCTCAATATCGAATGTACCATGGTCGCGAAAGCAAGCCATGCCGTTCAGCTCATTCTATGCATTGTGCGGTGCAACATGGCAAGAATTGGTCATACCAGCAATGTTAGGTGGTGTCGTAAATCTACAATGTTTGTTCTCTATACGGAATATAATTCTGAATAGAGAATAATCTAATAAGGACGAAAGAGAAACACATGATCCCGATCGCTACTCCCGGCCCCGGGCCGGAAGCCCAGTACCGCGCCTTCCTGGAGGAAGGCCGCTTTATGATCCAGCGCAGCCCGTCGACCGGGCAATATGTGTTCTACCCGCGCGTCGCAGCACCCGGCAGCGGGGCGAGCGACCTGGAGTGGGTGCCGGCCTCGGGCCGGGGCACGGTCTATTCCATCACCGTCAACCGCACCCGCCAGGGTAGCTACAACATCGCCCTGGTGCAGCTTGAGGAAGGGCCGCGCCTGATGACCCGCATCGAGGGCGTGGAGACCGCGCCGGTCGGCGCGCCGGTGAAAGCGCGGATCGCCGAGCTTGAGGGTGAGAAGGTCGTGGTGTTCGACCTGGCAGGTAACGCATGAGCGCGGACAGCGTGCGCGGCCGCACGGCCATCGTCGGCATTGGCGGGGCGGGCTGGGGCGAATCGCCCGGCCGCAGCGCCATGGAGCTGCTGGGCGAGGCGGCCATCGCCGCCGTCCGGGATGCCGGGCTGGAGCTGAAGGATATCGACGGGTTGTGCGCCGCGACCAGCACGCACGCCTTTCCGACGCTCTCGGTGGCGGAATATCTCGGCATCAAGCCGGCTTTCTTCGACGGCACGAATATCGGCGGTTCGTCGTTCGAGATGCATCTGCTACAGGCTGCTTTGGCGCTAGAGGCCGGCATCTGCAACGCGGTGCTGATCTGCTACGGCTCCAACCAGCGCACCGCCGGCGGGCGTCTCGTCTCGATGAGCGAGCCGCAATGGCACGAGGCGCCGTTCAAGCCGCGCCATCCGGTGACCGCCTATGCGCTGGCGGCGCAGCGGCACATGCATGAGTTCGGCACCACCCGCGAGATGCTGGCCGACATCGCCGTCGCCGCGCGGCAATGGGCCAACAAGAATCCCAGCGCTTTCGAGCGCGGCCCGCTGAGCCGCGAGGATGTGCTGAACGCCCGCATGATCAGCGACCCGCTGACCACGCGCGATTGCTGCCTGGTGACAGATGGCGGGGCGGCCTGCGTGATGGTGCGCGCCGACCGGGCGAAGGATCTGAAGCAGAAGCCGGCCTATGTGCTGGGCGTCGGCGGCGCGCATTCTCACCGTTCCATCGCCCAGATGGCCGATCTGACCCGTACGGTCGCCGCCGAAAGCGGCCCGCGCGCCTTCAGGATGGCGAAGCTGAAGCCGTCCGATTGCGATCTGGTGATGCTGTATGACGCCTTCACCATCACCACCCTGCTGTTCCTGGAAGACCTCGGATTCTGCCCCAAGGGCGAGGGCGGCCGCTTCGTGCAGGGCGGGACCATCGCGCCCGGCGGCAAGCTGGCGGTGAACACCAGCGGCGGCGGCCTGTCCTGCGTGCATCCCGGCATGTACGGGCTGTTCCTGATCATCGAGGCGGTGACGCAGCTGCGCCGCCAGGCCGGCGACCGCCAGCTCGACAAGTGCGATGTCGCGATCTGCCACGGCAATGGCGGCACATTGTCCAGCCAGGTCACGGCGCTGCTCGGCAGCGAGGCGGCACTGTGAGCGGCAGCGAACAGCTCGCGCGGCTGTTCGCGCCGCGTTCGGTCGCCATCATCGGCGCGTCGGCCGATCCCAAGCGGATCGGCGGGCGGCCCATCGGCGCGATGCTGGCGCGGGGCTTCACCGGCCGGATCATGCCGGTGAACCCGAACCGGCCGGAGATTCAGGGCCTGCCGGCCTATGCCTCGGTCGCCGATCTGCCGGAGACGCCGGATGTGGCGATCATCGCCGTGCCGGCCGCCCTGGTAGCCGATACGGTGAGCGCGCTGGCCGGGCGCGGCGTGCCCGCCGCCATCGTGTTCAGCGCCGGCTTCGCGGAAATGGGCGGCGAGGGCGAACGCGAGCAGGCGCGCGTGGTGGCCGCGGCACAGGCCGGCAATATGCGCTTGGTAGGCCCCAACACGCTGGGCCTGTTCGACATGCGCAGTGGCTTCTACGGCACCTTCACCTCGGTGTTCGAGGGCGGCTTCCCGGATGTCGGCCGCATCGGTATCGCCAGCCAGTCGGGCGCTTATTGCGGCCATCTGGTCGCCGTGATGCGCGAGCGCGGCCTGGGCATCGCCACCGCCGTCATGACCGGCAACGAGGCGGATATCTCCATCGGCGACGTGATCGGCCGCATGGTGGAAGACCCGGAAATCGATGTCATCGCCGCCTATGCCGAGGGCATAAACAAGGGCGACAGCTTCATTCGCGCGCTGGAGGCGGCCCGCCAGGCGCGCAAGCCGGTCGTGGTGATGAAGGTCGGCCGCAGCGCCATCGGTGGGGCGGCGGCAATATCGCACACCGCCTCCATCGCCGGCGACGACGCGGTGACCAGCGCGGTGCTGGAGGAATTCGGCGCGGTGCAGGCCCGGACCACGGACGAGATGCTGGACATCGCCCAGCTCGCCACCCGGAAAATCTATCCGGCGAAGAACACGCTGGGCGTCATCACCGTCAGCGGCGGGGCCGGCGTCGTCATCTCCGACGCGGCGGAGGAGCTGGGGCTGGACATGCCGCAGATGCCGGCGGCATCGCAGGCCCGGCTGAAGGAAATCCTGCCCTATGCCGCGCCGCGCAACCCGGTGGACGCCACCGCGCAGGTGCTGAACGATCTATCGCTGCTGGGCCAGTTCGGCGAGGCGGTGGTGAAGGAGGGCGGCTATAGCAGCATTCTGGGCTTCCTGACCTACACCGCCGACGCGCCCAGCCTGTCCGCCCGGCTGCGCGAGCAATTCCGGCTGTTGAAGGACGCTTATCCGGACCGTCTCTATGTGCTGTCCCTGGTCGCCGGGGCGGAACGGGTGCGCGAGTTCGAGGCCGACGGCTTCACCGTCTTCGCCGACCCGACGCGCGCCACCGTGGCGATTTCGGCGATGGGCACGTTCGGCGCGGGCTTCGCGCGCCAGCCCGGCCAGCCGCCGCTGACCGTGCCGAAGGTCGGGTTGCCCTCCAGCAATCCCAGCGAGGCGGAAGCCAAGAAGCTGCTGGCCCAGGCCGGCATCGCCTCGGTGCCGGAGGAAGTCTGCGCCACTGCCGATGCGGCGGTCGCGGCGGCCGCGCAATTCGGCTTCCCGGTGGTCCTCAAGATCGTCTCGCCCGACATTCTGCATAAGACCGAGATCGGCGGCGTGCTGCTGGACGTGGCCGACGAGGCCGGCGTGCGCGCCGGCTTTGCGACGCTAATAGAGCGCGCCAAGGCGCACGCCCCGCAGGCCCGAATCGAGGGCGTGCTGGTGGCCCGGCAGCTAAAGGGCGGGGTGGAATGCATCCTGGGCATCCATCGCGACCCGGTGTTCGGCCCGGTGGCGATGGTCGGGCTGGGCGGCGTGTTCGTCGAGATCGTGAAGGATGTCGCCTTCCGCCGCTGCCCGTTCGGCGTCGATGTGGCGGAGCGGATGATCCGCTCGCTGAAGGGCGCGCCGCTGCTGCTGGGCGCGCGCGGCCGGCCAAAGGCCGACATCAAGGCGCTGGCCGAGATGCTGTCGCGGCTGTCCAGCTTTGCCCACGGCCAGGGGGAAAAGCTGCAATCCATCGATCTGAACCCGGTGATCGTCCTGCCTGTCGGCCACGGCGCTTACGCCGCCGACGCGGTGATCGAGATAGGGGGCGGCGATGGCCATTGAGTACGAAAAACTGCTGAATTTCCCAATCCCGGAGGTACGGCAGACCCTCACCAAGCGCGATAGCGCCTTCTATGCGCTGTCCATTGGCCTGGGCCAGGACCCGCTGGACGAAAGGCAGCTCGATTTCGTCGATTTCCAGCGGCCGATGAAGGCGATGCCGTCCATCGCCGTGGTGCTGGGCTATCCCGGCTTCTGGCTGCGCAACCCGGAAACCGGCGTCGATGCCGTGAAGCTGGTGCATGGCGAGCAGGGCATCGTGATCCATCGCCCATTGCCGGTCGAAGGCGAGATTATCGGCAAGACCCGGGTGACCGGCATTATCGACAAGGGCGCGGGCAAGGGCGCGCTGCTGTATTCCGAGAAGGAGCTGCGCGGGGCGGACGGCACGCATTACGCCACCACCAGCTCCACCACCTTCCTGCGCGGCGATGGCGGCTTTGGCGGTCCGTCCGGCCCGGTGAAGCCGCCGCATCCGGTGCCCGATGGAGCGCCAGACATGGTGGTCGACCTGCCGACCCGGCCGGAGCAGGCGCATTATTACCGGCTGAACGGCGACGACAATCCGCTGCATGTCGACCCCGGCACGGCGGCGAAGGCCGGATTCCCCCGGCCGATCCTGCATGGGCTGTGCACGCTGGGCGTGGTGACGCATGCCCTGGTCCGCGCCTTGGCGGAATATGATTCGGCCAGGTTGCGCGCGCTCGACCTGCGGTTTTCCAGCCCGGTCTTCCCCGGCGAGACGATCCGCACCGAAATCTGGCGTTCCGGCGCGTTCCGGGCGCGGGTGGTGGAGCGCGACATGGTGGTGGTGAATAACGGCAAGGCGGAGTTCGGCAATGCTTGAGGCATCCCCCCTTCACGAACGGCGCGAGGGCGAGATCGCCATTCTGACGCTGGATAATCCGGCCCGGCGCAACGCGCTGTCGATGGCGATGCGCGAGCGCATGATCGAGGCGCTGCGGCGGCTGGAAACCGATGCCGACATCCGCGCCCTGGTGCTGACCGGCGCGGGCGGGCATTTCTGCGCCGGCGGCGATATCACCGGGCAGGGCAATGCCAGCCTGGCGGCCGGGCGCGAACGCTTCCGCGTCACGCATGAGATGGCGCGCCTGATGGCTGGCGGCTCGAAGCCCATCGTCGCCGCCGTCGAGGGTTGGGCCGCCGGGGCGGGGCTGTCGCTGGCGCTGCTGTGCGACACGGTGGTGGCCGCCGATTCGGCGAAATTCTCCGCCCCCTTCGGCAAGCTCGGCCTGGTCGGCGATCTGGGGCTGATGCACACGCTGCCGCAGCGCGTCGGCGAGGGCAGGGCGCGGCAGATCCTGCTCTATGGCGAGCCGGTGGAGGCGGCCCAGGCGCTGGCCATCGGCCTGATCGACCGGATCGCCCCGACCGGAGGCGCGCTGGATGCGGCGCTGGCGCGCGCCCGCACGCTGGCGGCCTCGGCCCCGCTGCCTCTGGCCGTCACCCGGCGCTACCTGTCGCGCGGGCTGGACGCGGTGCTGGAGTGGGAGCGCGACATGCAGGCCGCCCTGATGACCACCGAGGATCACGGCGAGGGCCGCGCGGCCTTCCTGGAGAAACGCGCGCCGCGCTTCGTCGGCCGCTGAGAAGAACACAGGCGAGGAAACATCATGCAGACATCCAACATTCTGGCCGGCAAGGTGGCCCTGGTGACCGGAGCAGGCGGCGGCATCGGCCGCGAGATCGCCGTCGCCATGGCGACCGCCGGGGCAGACATCCTGATCAACGATATCGGCGTCTCGCTGACCGGCGAGGGCGGTTCCGGCTCGCCGGCCGAGCAGACCAAACAGATCATCGAGCAGCGCGGCGGCAAGGCCGCCATCAGCACCGAGAGCGTGTCCGAATGGGCCTCGGCCAAGCGCAGCGTCGAGGCCGCGCTGGATGCCTTCGGGCGCATCGACATCGTGGTGAACAATGCCGGCATCCTGCGCGACGTGATCTTCCACAAGATGTCGCCGGAGGACTGGCTGGCGGTCATCAACGTGCATCTGAACGGCAGCTTCTTCATCAGCCGCGCGGCCGCCGAGCATTTTCGCAAGCAGGAGAGCGGCGCCTACGTCCATATGACCAGCACGTCGGGCCTCGTCGGCAATTTCGGCCAGGCGAACTATTCGGCGGCGAAGCTGGGCATCACCGCGCTGTCGAAATCCATCGCGCTGGACATGGCGCGCTACAATGTGCGCTCCAACTGCATCGCGCCCTTCGCCTGGAGCCGCATGACCAGCTCCATCCCGGCCGACACGCCGGAGCAGAAGGCGCGCGTCGCCAAGCTGCAGCAGATGACGCCGGACAAGAACGCGCCGCTGGCGGTCTATCTCGCCTCCGACGCAGCGTCGCATGTGTCGGGGCAGGTCTTCGCCGCGCGCATGAACGAGATTTTCCTGATGAGCCAGAGCCGGCCGATCCGCTCCGTCCATCGCGCCGAGGGCTGGACGCCGGAGAGTATCGCCGAGCAGGGCATGCCGGCGCTGAAGGCCTCGCTGCTGCCGCTCGACCGCAGCCCCGACGTGTTTTCCTGGGACCCGGTCTGAGGAGGGTCCGCTAACCGCCGCCAACCATAAAGACCGTGGAAAACCGCGGCTTTAACACAAGGAGGAAACGAAATGCGTATTACCCGTCGACAGTATCTCCAAGGCACCGCCGCCCTGACCGCCCTCGGCGCGGTCGGCATGCCGGCCATCATCCGCTCGGCCGCCGCGCAGACCGCGCTGCCGAACCTCGCCTCGACCATGATCTGGAGCACCTACGATGTCGGCTCCACCGGCTATGTCGAGGCGTCCGCCGTGGCTGACGCCTTCGGCAAGCGCTACGGCACCCGTGTCCGGCTCCAGCCTTCGGGCAGCGCCATCGGCCGGGTGAAGCCGCTGACCGACGGCAAGGCCTCGCATGCCTGGCTCGCCAACGAACTCTTCTTCTCGGTCGAGGGTCTGTACGAATATTGTGCGCCGGAATGGGGCCCGCAGAATTTGCGCACCCTGATGGGCCGGGTGAATTCCTTCTCCGTCGTCGCCACCAAGGTTAGCGGCATCAAGGAGCCGAAGGATCTGAAGGGCAAGCGCTTCGCCATCGCGCGGGCCAACAGCTCGGTCAACATCAAGGTCGAGCCGATCCTCGCCTTCGCCGGGCTGAAGTGGGAGGACATGGAGATCATCGAATTCCCCAGCTATGGCGCGACCATGAAGGCGCTGATCGAGGGCAAGGCCGATTGCTGCGGCGTCGCCCCGGCGGCGGCCACCTTGCGCGAGCTGGAGGCCAGCCCGAACGGCATCGGCTGGGTCGCCCTGGACCCCGCCAACAAGGAGGGCTGGGCGCGCGCGCAGAAGGCGGTGCCTTTCGTCGAGCCGTTCCAGGAAACCATCGGCGCCGGCCTTACCGAGGCCAACCCGGTATGGATGATGGGCTATCGCTATCCGATGATCACCGTGCCGGCCGACGCCAAGCCGGAGGAGGCCTACGCCATGACCAAGGCGGTGGCGGAAAGCTACGAGGCCTACAAGGACGCCAGCCCGATCATGGTGCGCTGGCAGGCCAGCAAGGCCGGCACCCCGCCGATGGACGCCGCCTTCCATGATGGGGCGATCCAATATCTGAAGGAGGCCGGCATCTGGAAGCCGGAATTCCAGACCTGGCAGGATGCCTCGCTGAAACGCCACGCCACCTTGCAGAAGGCATGGAAGGAGATGATGGCGACCGATGCGGCGAAGAACGCCGAGCTGCCGGCCCTGCAGACGCTGTGGGACGCCCGGCGCGCCGAGGCGCTGACGTCGCTCTGACCCGGCAGGGGCGGGCTGCCGGCGCGCCCGGCGGCCCGCCCTCCCATCCTCTCGCCAGGATCGTTTCATGACGACACGCAGCGACGCGCCCGCCATCGAGCCGACGCGCGAGATCGAAGACCCCGAAGCCCGCTCCAAGCGGTTGCGAGGGCCGGCCTTCTGGGCTGCTTTCGTGATGACTGCCATCGGGCTGCTGGTCTCGGTGAACCAGATGTTCAATCTGGGGCTGGGCGGCTTCCGCCCGGTCAGCACCGCCTATTACTATCTGATGATCGGCCTGTTCGTCGGCGTCGGCTATCTGGCCTTCCCCGCGCGCAAGGGGCAGGTGGCGGTGCGCTGGTACGATTGGCTGCTGGTGGCGCTGGTTCTGGGCGCGTCGCTCTGGATGGCGGCGAACGCCCAGCGCATCCTGGATCGCGGCTGGAACATGGAAGCGCCGACCCTGCCGACGGCGCTGGCCGGCCTGTATGTGCTGCTGGCGCTGGAGGCGCTGCGGCGCACCGGCGAGATCATCCTGTTCGTGTTCTGCATCGTGTTCGCCGCCTTCCCACTCTATACCGGCCATATGCCGGGCTTCCTGTGGGGCGTGCAACTCGACCTGGCGCAGACCGTCACCGAGCACGCCTACGGGCTGGAGAGCATTATCGGCATCCCGATGCAGGTGGTGGCCGATACGCTGATCGGCTTTATCGTGTTCGGCGTGGTGCTGGCCAATACCGGGGGCGGCAGCTTCTTCATGGATTTCGCCTCCTCGCTGATGGGCCGTACGCGCGGCGGGCCGGCGAAGGTGGCCATCGTGTCGTCCGGCCTGTTCGGCATGCTGTCTGGCAGCCCCACCTCCAACGTGCTGACGACCGGCACGCTGACCATCCCGACCATGAAACGTTGCGGCTATTCCCCGGTCTATGCCGGCGCGGTGGAAGCCTGCGCCTCGACCGGCGGCTGCCTGATGCCGCCGGTCATGGGGGCCGCCGCTTTCATCATGGCGAATTTCCTGAACGTGCCCTATGCCGAGGTGGTGACCGCCGCCTTCCTGCCGGCGATCCTGTTCTATCTGGCGCTGCTGTTGCAGACCGACCTGTACGCCGCGCGCAACGGGCTGCTCGGCGTGCCCTCGGTGCCGAACCTGCTCGGCACGCTTAAGCAGGGCTGGTACTACATACTGGCGCTGATCGGCCTGACCGTCATGCTGCTGATGTGGCGCATGGAGGGCGAGGCGCCGTTCTGGGTGGCGCTGTTCCTGCTGGGCGTTGCGGTGCTGCGGCGCAAGGCCATCGGCTTCGACGGCCGGGCCTCCTGCCAGTTGGTGGTCGATGTCGGCCAGGCGGTGGCGCAATTGGTCTGCCTGATCGCCGGGATCGGGCTGATCATCGGTGCGATGTCGATCACCGGCGTCGCCAACTCCTTCTCGCGCGAGCTGGTGCAGTATGCCGGCGGCAACCTCGCGCTGCTACTGGCGGCGGGCGCGCTGACCAGCTTCGTGCTCGGCATGGGGATGACCGCCTCGGCCTGCTACATCTTCCTCGCCATCGTGCTGGCCCCGGCGCTGGTGCAGGTCGGCATCGATCCGATGGCCGCCCATCTCTACATTTTCTATTGGGGTATCGTGTCTTTCATTACCCCGCCGGTGGCGCTGGCCGCCATCGCCGCCGCGTCCATCGCCAAGGCCGACGCCATGGCGGTGGGCTTCAAGGCCCTGCGCGTCGGCTGCCTGCTGCTGCTGCTGCCGGTGCTGTTCGTGCTGCAGCCGGCGCTGATCCTGAAGGGCGAGCTGTCGCTGGTGATCCAGGCGGCGGCGACCGCCACGCTGGCGGTGATCCTGCTCTCCGCCGCCTTCGAGGGCTATCTGTGGCGGCTCGGCCGGTTGCCGCTCTGGGCGCGCATCGGCTTCGGCGTCGCCGGGCTGATGCTGTTCGTTCCGGAAGGGCTGACCGATCTGCTGGGCGTGATCCTGGGGCTCGCGGTCGGCGTCGCGGCTTTCCTCGGCCGGCGGCTGAACGAAGGAAAGATCATAAAATGACGTTCGATTCCAAACCGACCGGGGCCATCGCCCCGGATACGACCGGCCTGAATTTCTACACCGCCGATCCGTCCCTGCCGGACTTGCTGGATATCCATCTGCCCGCCGACATCCGCCGCCATATCGAGCCGCATCTCCAGGCGCTCGGCGCGGAGGCCGGCGACCGGCTGGACGAATGCGGCCGGCTGGCCGACCGGCACGGGCCGGTGCTGCATCACCGCGATCGGTTCGGCCGCGACATGCAGCATATCGAGTATCATCCGGCCTATCGTGAGTTGGAGGAAGCGGCGTTCGGCCGTTACGGCATCCACGCCCTGTCGCATCGCGACGGCATCATGGGCTGGAAGGGCCGCTATCCGGCGGCGGCGAAGCACGCTTTCACCTACCTGTTCAACCAGTGCGAATTCGGCATGGGCTGCCCGATCAACGTGACCGACGGGGCCGCCATGCTGCTCGACCGCTATGGCAGCGCCGAATTGAAAGCGCGCTATCTCGACGGTCTCACCACCACCGACATGAATCGCCTGACCCAGGGCGCGCAATTCATGACGGAGAAGGAGGGCGGCTCCGATGTCGGCAAGCTGACCACCCGCGCGGTGCCGGAAGGCGATCATTGGCGGCTCTATGGCGATAAATGGTTCTGCTCCAACGCCGACGCGAAAATCGCGATGCTGCTGGCCCGGCCGGAAGGGGCGGGCGAGGGCACGCGCGGCGTCGGTCTTTTCCTGATGCCGCGCTTCCTCGACGATGGCAGCCCGAACCACTATCGGATCGTGCGGCTGAAGGACAAGCTGGGCACCCGCTCGATGGCCTCGGGCGAGATCAGGTTCGAGGGCGCCGTCGCCTATGCCGTCGGCCGGATCGACCGGGGCTTCGTGCAGATGGCGGAGATGGTGAACTGGTCGCGCCTGTCGAACGCGGTGAAGTCGGCCGCGCTGATGCGCCGGGCGCTGCATGATTCCCTCACCGTCGCGCAGGGCCGCGTGGTGTTCGGCAAGCGCATCGTCGACCATCCGCTGGCCCGCCGGCAGCTGCTGAAGCTGATGCTGCCGCTGGAACAGGCGCTGTCGCTGTGCTTCGTCACCGCCGACGCGCTGGACCGCGCCGAGCAGGGCGGCAGCCAGGAAGCCGCCGCCTTGCTGCGCATTCTGACGCCGGTGCTGAAATACCGCGCCACCCGCGACGCCCGCAAGCTGTGCGGCGACGCCATGGAGATGCGCGGCGGCATCGGCTATGTCGAGGAATTCGCCACGCCCCGGCTGCTGCGTGACGCGCATCTGGGGTCGATCTGGGAGGGGACGGGCAATATCGTCGCCCTTGACGCGCTGCGCCGCGCCGTCGGCAAGCATGGGGCGGAGGCGGCGCTGGCCGCCGACCTGCACGCCCGTCTCCAGGACACGCCCGGCGTGCCGCAATCCTATCGCGATCGGCTGGCCGGGCTGACCGACAAGGCCATCGGCTTCGCCCGCGCCGTCGCGGCCGAGGAGGGCGCGGAAGCCGATGCCCGCCGCGCCACCAGCGCGCTCTACCATGTCGCCAGCGCTGTGACCCTGGCGTGGGAAGCGGCGCGCATCCACGACCGGCGCGGCGACGCCCGGCGGCTGCTGCTGTCCCGCCTGGTGCTGGATCACCGGCTGTTGCCGGCCGACCCGTTCGCGCCGATGGCCGGCGCGCGGGAGGACCGTATCGCCAGCCTGCTCTTGTCCGCCGATCCGGTGTCGATGGCGGACGCCGCGGCCCTCGCCGCCGCCTGAGGAACTGATCATGACCGAGCAGACCGAAACCATCGCGCTGCTGCGCAATTCCGCCGCCGGCTTCGCCAAGTTCGACGGCAAGCGCATCCGTGGCTGGCGCGGCAACGCCCCCGGCTTTGATCGCGATCTGTGGGGGCGCATGGCGGCGCAGGGCTGGTTCTCCATCCTGGCGGCTGAGGAGGAAGGCGGGCTGGGCCTGGGCGTCGAGGCCGCCGCCGCCGTGGCCGAGCAACTGGGCCGCGCTTGCGCGCCGGAACCATTTGTGGCGTCCGGGGTTCTGGGGCCGGCTCTGTTGAGCCAGGCGACCAATCAGGCCCTGAAGCAGGACCTGATGCCGGCCGTGCTGTCAGGCGATTTGCTCGTCTCCCTAGCCTGGCAGCCGGCCGGCGGCGCCTTGCCGCCGGAATCGACCGGTGTGACCGCTCAGCGACGCAATGGCGGCCTTGTGCTCGATGGTGACGCCCGCTTCATCAACCCCGCCCAGGCCGACGGCTACATGGTGCTGGCGCGCGAGCCGGGCGGCTTGCTGCTGGTCTGGGTGGACGCCAAGGCGTTTGACGGCGCGCTGAGCGAGGAGCCGGGGCCGGACGGCATTCCCTCCGGCCGCCTGCGCCTCTCCGGCATCGAGCTTGCCGACAGCGCCGTGCTGATGAGCGGCAACCGCGTCGCCGAGGCGGTGCAGGGCGCGCTCGACCAGGCTGTGATCGTGCAGAGCGCCGAACTCTGCGGGCTGATGCAGCGCGCGCTCGACATGACGCTGGACTATTTGAAGACCCGGCAGCAATTCGGCGTCGCCATCGGCAGTTTCCAGGCCTTGCAGCATCGCTCGGTCGATTTGTTCATCCAGCAGGAGCTGGCGCGGCACGCCACGGCGGCCGCGATCCAGAAGGCGGAGGCGGGGGCCGCCGGGCGCGATCTCTCGCTGGCCGCCTCCAGCGCCAAGGCGCGCGCGGCGGAGGCGGCGATGACCATCGGCACCCAGGCGATCCAACTGCATGGGGCCATCGGCTTCACCGACGAATATGACCTCGGCCTGTATGTGAACCGGATCGTCCGGCTGGCCGCCAGCCTGGGCAATGCCGCCTGGCACCGCCGCCGTTTCGGCGATCTGAGCGAGGGAGCCTGACCATGAGCTTTCAGTATGGCGTCACGCAGGAGCGCGACTGGAACGCGCTGAGCGACGCGGAATTCCGCCGCATCGTGCGCGCCGAGTTCGAGACGCATTACCCGGCCCATCTGCGCTATGCTCCGCGCCGGCTGCGCTGGCACGAAAACCGGGACTGGTATCTGCGCATGGCGGAGAAGGGCTGGATCGCCCCGAACTGGCCGGTCGAGTATGGCGGCATGGGCCTGTCGGCCGCCAAGCTGCTGATCTTCCAGGAGGAGGCGGAGCGCTGGGGCATCGGGCGCTATCAGGATCACGGCACGCTGATGCTGGGCCCGGTGTTGCTGCGCTGGGGCACGGAGGAACAGCGCCGGCAGTATCTGCCCGATGTGCTGTCCTGCAAGGCGATCTGGTGCCAGGGCTATTCCGAGCCGGGCAGCGGCTCCGACCTTGCCAGCCTGAAGACCAGGGCGGTGCGCGAGGGCGACGCGTTCGTCATTACCGGGCAGAAGATATGGACCACGCTGGCACAGGACGCGACGCACATGTTCGTGCTGGTCCGCACCGATTTCGAGGCCAAGAAGCAGGAGGGCATCAGCTTCCTGCTGGTCGATCTGGCGCAGGACGGCGTGACCATCCGGCCGATCCGCGACATGGCCGGCCATGAGGAATTCTGCGAGGTGTTCCTGGATGGCGTGCGCACGCCGGCCTCAAACCTGGTCGGCGAGCTGAACAAGGGCTGGACCGTGGCCAAGTCGCTGCTCGGCTTCGAGCGCATTCATGTCGGCAGCCCGAAAATGCCGGAATACGGCTTGACCGTGCTGGAGAAGATCGCCCGCGCCCGTGGCCTGTGGGACGACCCGGCCTTCCGGGAGAAATATGTTCGCCTGAAGCTCGATGTCGCCCATCTGTCCGACGCCTATAATCATTTCACCGGCATCGTGGTGCGCGGCGAGGCGCTTGGGCAGGATATCTCCTACCTGAAAATCTGGGCGACCGAGAGTTTCCAGCGCATCGCCGACCTGGTTATCGAGACCGCCGGCCCGTTCGCCGCGCTGAATGGAGAGGTCGAGATCGGCGACACCAGCGTCGACGTGCTGGCCAGCTTCTACAAGGCCCGCCCGCCGACGATCTATGGCGGCTCCAACGAAATCCAGCGCAACATCCTGGCGCAGCAGGTGCTGGGTCTGCCCCGGCGATAGAGGCAGCGATTCAGGCGGTGCGGCGTTCCGCGCGCAAGCTGGCGGTGCGCGCTATGTCCAGCGCGCCATCCGCCGTCAGCGCCACGGCGAAGCGGCGCTCGGCTTCCGGCGCGTCGTAATAGCCGCGCTGGATATCGTGCATCACGGCGTCGGGGTCGCGCTCCAGCGGATTGCCATAGCCGCCGCCGCCGGGCGTGGTGACCTCGACGCTGTCGCCCTCGGATATCCGGATATCCTGGTCCTTGCTGAGATGCGGCGGATCGTACACACGGCCGTCGGCATAGCGGATGCGCACGGCGTTGCGCCCGCCTTCCTCGCCGCCCTGCGCGCCGTTCGGCCCGGTGCGGCCATGATCCATGACGAAGCTGGCCCGCGCCTGGCCCCGCGCGATGCGAACCTTGTAGTTGATGCCGAAGCCGCCGCGATGCTTGCCCGCCCCGCCGGAGCCCTCGGCCAGCGAATATTCCTCGAACAGGATGGGGTAGCGCTGCTCCACTACCTCCAGCGGCGTGGTTTTGGAGATGCCAATGGTCGAGCAGCCGTTCGACAGCCCATCCACCTCCAGCGAGCCGCCATAGCCGCCGCCGGAGATCAGATAGAGCACGTAATTCTTGCCGGTGTCCGGGTCGTGGCCGCCCAGCGCGAAATTGCCGCTGGTGCCGGCCGGCGCGCCGAACAGCCGGTCGGGGATCGCCTGTGCGATGGCGTCGAACACGGCCTCCGCGATGCGCTGCGAGACTTCCGCCGCGCAGCCGGAGACGGGGCGCGGATATTTCGCGTAGAGGAAGGTGCCATCCGGGTCGGCGATGTGGAGCGGCGCGAAGGTGCCGGCATTGATCGGCACGTCGGGGAAGATGTGCTTCATCGCCAGATAGATCGAGGATTTCGTCGTCGCCAGCACGCTGTTCATCGGCCCCTGGCAGGGCGGCGAGGAGCCCGCCATGTCGAAATGCAGGTCGGACCCTTCCTTGCGGACCTGCATGGCGATCTTCAGCGGCTCGTCCACCACGCCGTCGCTATCGACATAGGCGGTACCTTCATAAGTGCCGTCCGGGATGGTGGCGATCTTGGCGCGCATCTGCTGTTCGGCGCGGGATTTCAACTCGGCGATGGCGGCGTCCACCACATCGGCGCCGTAGCGGTCGAGCAGCGCGGTCAGCCGCTTGTCGCCAACCATCAGCGCGGCGGCCTGCGCCTTCACGTCGCCGATGCGCTGGTCGGCGATGCGGATGTTGGAGAAGATGATGGAGAGGATTTCCTCGTCGATCACGCCCTGCTTGAACAGCTTCACCGGCGGCAGGCGCAGCCCTTCCTGTTCCACCTCGGTCGCCTTGGCGGAGAAGCCGCCCGGCACCATGCCGCCGAAATCCGGCCAGTGCCCGGTATTCGCCAGCCAGGCATAGAGCGCGCCCTTGTAGAAGAAGGGACGCACGAACTTCACATCCATCAGATGCGTGCCGCCCATATAGGGATCGTTCACGATATACACGTCGCCCGGCTGCGGGTTGCGGGCGCGGGCGATGACGGCCTGGGTCGAGAACTGCATGGTGCCCACGAAGACCGGCAGCCCGGTCTCCCCCTGGGCGATCAATTCCCCGGTCTCGCGGTGATAGATGCCGTCGGACCGGTCGAGCGTCTCCGAGATGACTGGCGAGAAGGCGGCGCGCTGGAACGCCAGATCCATCTCGTTGCAGACCTGCTGCAAGCCCGCCTGGATGACCGTCAGCGTCACCGGGTCGAGAATGATGTCCTGCGCCTGTTCCGCCGTCTCGATGCTCATGCCCGTGTCCCCTTCAGAACTAAACTCCCTCCCCCCGCAAGGAGGGAGGGAATGAACGGTCGATCTTCCTCACAAACTTCCCGCCAGCTCCCGGTCGAAGCGGGCCAAGGCCTCGGTGGCGGCGGCGGAGCCGCAGCCTGCGGCTTTCATCTGGTCGCGCGAGGCGGTCATGATCTGCAGCTTGTCGCCGGCGCTGACCTCGCCCTGCATGCGCGTCGCGATGGCGCGCGACAGCTTGTCCTCGGTCATCTGGTCGGACGGCAGGTCGCGGCAAAGCTTCGCGGCCTCCACGGCGTCGACATAGGATTTGTACTGCTGGTTCGGCGATTGCGCGCCGGCCGGGGCCGAAAAGGCGACGAGCACGGCCAGCATCGGGAGAGCGTATTTCATATGGACCTCACTGTGACGATCAGGTTTCCCAAATCATCAACGTCCACGGCGCAATTCGGTTCGATCACGATTGTGGTATCGAGCTGCTCGACGATGGCCGGCCCCTCGAAACGGCCGCCCAGCGGCAGCTTTTCGCGTCGGTAGATCGGCGTTTCCTGCCAGTCGCCCTCGGCGAACCAGACGGCGCGCCGGGCGGTCACGGCCTCGGCCGGCGTGGCCGCCTGCTGCGCCTTGTCGATCAGCGCGGTCAGCGGCACCGCCGGGCGGCGGCCGATGACGGCGGTGTGCAGGTTCACCAATACCGGGCGAATTTCCGGCAGCTCGACCTCGAATCGCTCCCAATAGGCTTTGGCGAAGGCGTCCTCCAGATATTCCCGGCCGACATCCGGGCCGGGCACCGGGATGGTGAGGATGTGGGTCTGTCCCTGGAACTGCATGTCGGCATCGTGCAACACGGTGATCTCCTCGATCTCCGTGCCTTCGCGGGCGATGGTTTCGCGCCCGGCCGCCACCTGCTCGCGCAGGATCGTCGCCACCTGGTCCATATCGACGGCGGCCAGCGGCGTGTTCACCGTGTTCACGTAATCGTGCCGCAGGTCGGCCACCACGCAGCCCAGCGCGTTGGTGATGCCGGGCCGGGCGGGGATCAGCACCTTCGGAATCGCCAGCTCGCGCGCCAGGGCGACGGCATGCAGCGGGCCCGCGCCGCCGAAGGCGAACAGCGCGAAATCGCGTGGATCGTGCCCGCGCGCCAGCGAGACCATGCGTATGGCGTTGGCCATCTTCATATTGCCGATGGCCAGGATGGCCGCCGCCGCTTGGTCGGTATCCAGCCCCAGCTTGTCGCCGACCTGCTCCGATATGGCGCGCTTCACATCGTCGATCGAGACCGGCGCGTCGACCGCCAGCAGCCCGGCCGGGTTCAGCCTGCCCAGCGCCAGATTGGCGTCGGTGATGGTCGGTCGGGCACCGCCGCGCCCATAGCAGATAGGCCCCGGCGTCGCCCCGGCGCTCTCCGGCCCGACCTGCAACAGCCCGGCCTCGTCGATGCGGGCCAGCGAGCCGCCGCCGGCACCGATGGTGTGCACATCGACCATCGGCACATGGATCGGCAGAGCGTATTCCAACTCCAGCTCGGCGCTGACCGCCGGCACGCCGCCCAGGATCAACCCGACATCGGAACTGGTGCCGCCCATATCGTAGGTGATGACCTCGGGATAGCCCGCCAGCCGCGCGGTATAGGCTGCCGCCATGACACCCGAGGCCGGGCCGGACATGACCGTGTTCACCGCCGCCTCGGCTACGATGCGGGCCGAGACGGTGCCGCCATTGCCCTGCATCACCAGTAGCTCGTTCGCATAGCCCTTGCCGGACAGCTCGTCGGTCAGCCGGCGGATATAGCGGTCCAGCACCGGCTGGATGGCGGCGTTCACCGAGGCGGTGGTGCCACGCTCATATTCGCGGAATTCGGAGAGGATATCGCTGCCGATGGTGACGTAGGGATTGGGCCATATCTCGCGCACGATCTCGGCCGCGCGGCGCTCATGCGCCGGGTTGGCGTAGGCGTGCAGGAAATGGATCACCAGCGCCTCGACGCCTTGGTCGAGCAGCGCGCGGGCGGCATTGCGCACGCCTTCCTCGTCCAGCGGGGTGAGGATATGGCCATAGGCGTCCGTGCGCTCCGCCACTTCCAGCCGGTTCTCGCGGGCGATCAGCGGCTCGAAACTGCCGATCAGCCCGTAGGGCTTCGGGCGGGTGCGCCGGCCCAGTTCCAGAATGTCGCGGAAGCCCCGGGTGGTGATCAGGCCGCATGTGGCGATCTTGCGTTCCAGGAGCGCGTTGGTCGTGGTCGTAGTGCCATGGACGATGGAGGCGATATCGGCCAGGTGCGCGCCGGTCTTCTCAATGGCGCTCATCACGCCGTAAGCCTGGTTCTGCACCGTGGTCGGCACTTTGGCGATGCGCAGGCCGCCCGTCGGGTCGATCAGGATCAGGTCGGTGAAGGTGCCGCCGACATCGACGCCGACCATCTTGCCCGCCGGCTGCTGGGGCTGGATATTCAGGCGCTCTGGCGTGGAATCGGGCATCGTCGTCCTTCCGGTCGGTGGCGAGGCACGGTAGCGCATCCAGCGCCGCCCGCCAGAAGGAATTTTGTTCGTATGCTAATGAATACGTCAAGAGGGATCGCAGCGCGAGCCAAGCGGTCGACGGGACTCGCCGCTGCGCGGTTTAGCGCAGCTTCACCGCGTCGATATAATGCCGGAAATGGCTCAGCGGCGGCGTGACGGCATCGGGCAGCTTGGCCATGTCGTCCCAGCGGCGCAGCATGACGGCGTCGCGGGCATAGGGCAGGGCGATGAATTCCTGCTCGTCCTCGCGATCGAACGGCCCGCCCTGCATTTCCAGGCTGTGCTTGGAGGCGGGCGACAGGCTGTCGTAATAGCCGACATCGGTGGCGCACAGATAGCGCTTGGCGTCGACATGCAGGCGGGCCGGCTGGATCACGTCCGGGCCGAACCATTGCTTGAGGTACCGTTCCGCCTGGGCCTCATGCCGGGCATCCTCGCCGCGCGCGCGGGCCTTGTTGGCGTCGGGGTCGATCAGATGGCCGATATCGTGCAGCAGGCAGGCGACGATCAGCGCCGGCTGCGCCCCGGCCTGCTCGGCAAGGGAGGCGCATTGCAGCGCGTGCTGGAGCTGGGTGACCGGCTCCGTGCCGTATTCCCGGCCGCCCTGGGCGTCGATAATGGCGAACAGGGTGTCGGCGGTATCGCTGGTTGCGGTGGCCATGGCTTCCTCCTTTTCTGTCAGTTCCTCAAGCGACGCGGCTGCCCTCGCGCCACACCTGGCGGACCAGCGGCAGGCCCTGATGCAGGGTGACGCGGGCGAGGTCGGCGCGCTTGCCGGCCGCGATCTCGCCGCGGTCGTCCATCTTCAGCATGCGCGCCGGATTGCGCGACACGGTGGCGACCGCCTGCGGCAGGGTCAGCCCGTGCTGCTGGTTCAGCTTGAAGGCGGCATGCATCATGCTGATCGGCACATAGTCCGACGACAGCGCGTCGAGCAGCCCCAGCTCCGCCAGCTCATGCGCCGCGACATTGCCGGAATGCGAGCCGCCGCGCACAACATTGGGCGCGCCCATGATGGTCGCCATGCCATTGTCATGCGCGCCGGTGGCGGCCTCAACCGTGGTCGGGAACTCGCTGATGGTGATGCCCAGCGACGCCGATTCCGCGACATGCGCCATCGTCGCGTCGTCATGCGCGGCGATCGGAATGCCCCGGTCCCGGCAGGCCGCCGCCAGCGCGATGCGGTGCGGGTCGGCGTATTTCTCCTGATTCGCCTTGGTGGAGACGATCATCTCCTGCAGTTCGGCTTCGGAGACATTGTGCTTCTTCTGGTAATAGAGCCGGTACTGGGCAATATCGACGAACTGGCGCTGGCCGGGGGTGTGGTCCATCAGCGAGACCAGGCGGAGCAGCGGATGTCCCTGCACCTTCTCGTACTGGTTCAGCACGTCGGGATCGGCGACCTCGCAGCGTAGATGCAGGAAATGGTCGGCGCGGGTCAGCCCGGCGGCGCGGGCCTGATCGATGGCCTCCACGCTCTGGTCGAGCAGCTCCAGCCGGGTGTTGTTGCCGATGGTGTTGCCCAGCACCACGGCGTCGAACACCGTGGTGATGCCGGCCGCGGCGATCTGCGCGTCGTGCGCCAGCAGCGCCGGCACGCCGGGCCAGCGCACGCCGGGGCGGGGGGCGAGATGCTTTTCCAGATTGTCGGTATGCAGCTCGATCAGGCCCGGCAGCAGATAATCTCCTTCCAGGTCAATGGCTTCGGCGGCATTGCTGCGACCTTCCGCGATCTCCAGAATGCCGCCGTCGCTCACCCGCACGGTGCCGCCCTCCAGCACGGAATCGGCCAGCACGATACGGGCATTGGTCAAAATCATCTCTTCGGACATCAGGCGGCCGCTTTTTCGTAAGGGGTGACGGTGATGGTGCGGTTGCCCAGGGCTTCCCTGACCGCCGCATCGTGGAAGATACCAACGATGGCGGCGCTGCGCCCGCACGCTTCTGTGACAAGATCGACGACGGTCTGCCGGTTGTCGGCATCCAGCGAGGCGGTCGGCTCGTCCAGCAGCAGGGCCGGATAATGCACCACCATGACGCGGGCGATGTTCACCCGCTGCTGCTCGCCGCCGGAAAAGGTGCCCGGGGGCAGCCGCCACATCCGCTCCGGGATGCGCAGGCGCGACAGCAGGGTGGCGGCGCGTTCCTTGGCTTCGGCCTCGGCGACGCCCAGGGTCAGCAGCGGCTCCATCACCAGATCCAGCGTGCCGACGCGCGGGATGACGCGCAGGAACTGGCTGACATAGCCCAGCGAGCGGCGGCGGATATCCAGAATGGCGCGTGGCTCGGCATGGGTGATGTCGGTAAGATCGCCGTCATGTCGGATAAGCACCCGGCCTTCCTGCGGCAGGTAATTGGCGTAGATGCAGCGCATCAGCGTCGATTTGCCGGCCCCGGACGGCCCGTCCAGGATGGCGCACTCGCCGGCCCGGACGGCGAAATCCATGCGGCCCAGCACCGGTATGTGCGTCGCCCCTTGCAGATGCAGCGTGAAGGATTTCGCCAGCCCTTCCGCCGCAATCATCACTGTATCATCGTAAGTCATTGTCACACCGGCAATATCGAGGAAACGAGAAGCTGGGTGTAGGGGTGCTGCGGATCGTCCAGCACCTGGTCGGTCAGGCCGTGTTCGACCACCCGGCCGCGACGCATGACCATCAGCCGGTGCGCCAGCAGCCGCACCACGCCCAGATCGTGGGTGACGATGACGCAGGCGATGCCCAGCCGGTTGACCAGCGTGCGGATCAGGTCGAGCAGGCGGGCCTGCACCGACACGTCAAGGCCGCTGGTCGGCTCGTCCATGAACACCAGGCGCGGCTGGGTGACGAGGTTGCGGGCGATCTGCAGACGCTGCTGCATGCCGCCGGAGAAGGTGGCCGGCAGATCGTCGATCCGGCCGGTATCGATCTCCACCTTGGTCAGCCAATCCTCCGCCTCGGTGCGGATATTGCCGTAATGCCGCGCGCCCACCGCCATCAGCCGCTCGCCGACATTGGCCCCGGCGGAGACTTCCATGCGCAGCCCGTCGCGGGCGTTCTGGTGCACGATGCCCCAGTCGGTGCGCATCAGCATGCGGCGCTCCGGCTCCGACAGCGACCAGATATCGGTCAGCCCCTGCGTGCGCATGTCATAGGCGATGCGTCCGGCACTCGGCTCAAGTTGGGCCGACAGGCAGCGCAGCAGCGTGGTCTTGCCGGAGCCGGATTCGCCGACGATACCCAGCACCTCGCCCGGATAAAGGTCGAAGGCGACCCCCTCGCAGCCGATGCGGCTGCCGTAATTCTTCGACAGGTCAGTCACTTGCAACAGCTTGTTCATGCCGCCTGTTCCTCGCCCGTATGGCCGGCGGCAACCCGCTCGCCGCAGTAATCCGTGTCGGAGCAGACGAACATCCGCCCGCCCTTGTCGTCGGTAACGATCTCGTCGAGGTAGCTGTCAGCCGAACCGCAGATGGCGCAGGCCTGGTCCCAGCTTTCGATCTGGAAGGGGTGGTCCTCGAAATCCAGGCTCTCCACCCTGGTGTAAGGCGGAATGGCGTAGATGCGCTTCTCGCGCCCGGCCCCGAACAGCTGGAGGGCGGGCGAATTGTCCATCTTCGGATTGTCGAATTTCGGGATCGGGCTGGGGCTCATCACATAGCGGCCATTCACCCGCACCGGATAATCGTAGGCCGTGGAGATATGGCCGTAATGCGCGATATCCTCATACAGCTTCACCTGCATGACGCCATATTCCGCCAGCCCGTGCATCTTGCGGGTCTCGCCCTCGCGCGGCTCAAGCCAGCGCAGCGGCTCGGGGATCGGCACCTGGTAGACCATGATCTGGCCCTCGACCAGCGGCGTCTCCGGGATACGGTGGCGGGTCTGGATGATGCTCGCCTCACGGGTCCGGTCGGTCGTCGCCATGCCGGCGGTCTTTTGGAAGAAGCTGCGGATATTCACCGCGTTGGTGGTGTCGTCGGCCCCCTGGTCGATCACCTTCAGCGTATCGTCCGGGCCGAGGATGGCGGCGGTAACCTGAATGCCGCCGGTGCCCCAGCCATAGGGCAGCGGCATCTCGCGGCTGCCGAACGGCACCTGATAGCCGGGGATGGCGACGGCCTTCAGGATGGCGCGGCGGATCATCCGCTTGGTCTGCTCGTCCAGATAGGCGAAATTATAGCCCTGCGCGGTGCTCATCTCAGTCCGCCGCCTCCTCGAAATCATCGTTGCGGGCGGCATTGTTCGCCGCCGTCTCGCGCATCCGCCGCACCATCACCAGCTCAGCCTGGAAATCGACGTAATGCGGCAGCTTCAGATGCTGGGTAAAACCCGACGCCTCGACATTGTCGGCGTGGTACAGCACGAACTCCTGATCCTGCGCCGGGGCCTTTGCCTGCTCGCCCAGCTCCTCGGCACGCAGCGAGCGGTCGACCAGCGCCATGGCCATCGCCTTGCGCTCGCAATGGCCGAAGGTCAGGCCGTAACCCCTTGTGAATTTTGCCGGTTCGGTAGCTGAGCCCTGGAACTGGTTGACCATCTGGCATTCGGTGACGGTGATCTCGCCGATCTCGATGGGGAAGCCCAGCTCCTCCGGCACGAACTCCACCGCCAGCTCGCCCAGGCGGATTTCACCGGCGAAAGGGTGGTTCTTGCCGTAGCCGCGCTGCGTCGAATAGCCCAGCGACAGCAGGAACCCCTCGTCGCCGCGCGCCAGCGATTGCAGCCGCACATCGCGCTCAGCCGGGAAGCGCAGCGGGTCGCGGGTCAGATCGCCCACCTCCTGCTCGTCGCGCGGCTCCTCCGGCTCGATCAGCCCGCCATGGCCCAGAATGTCGGTGACGCGCGGCATGCCGCCTTCCAGCGGCGCGTCGGCGGCTTCCGCCTCGGGCGCGTTGTCGGCTGCGGCAAGGTCGAAATCCAGCAGCCGCAGCGTGTAGTCGAAGGTCGGGCCCAGCACCTGGCCGCCCGGCAGATCCTTATAGGTCGCCGAGATGCGCCGCCGCACCTGCATCGCCACCGTGTCCAGCGGCTCGGCATAGCCGAAGCGGGGCAGGGTGGTGCGATAGGCGCGCAGCAGGAAGATCGCCTCGATCAGATCTCCACGCGCCTGCTTCACCGCCAGCGCCGCCAGCTCCCGGTCATAGAGCGAGCCTTCGGTCATCACCCGGTCGACGGCCAGCGACAATTGTTCGTCGATCTGCGCCAGCGTCACCTCCGGCACCGATGTGTCGCCGCGCCGCTCCTCGGCCAGCAGGCGCCGGGAATTCTCGATGGCGCGCTCGCCGCCTTTTACCGCGACATACATGGCTCAGGCCTCCTTGCGTTCGATGCGGGTGGTGCGCGGCAGGCCGATCAGCCGCGCGCCATCGGCCAGGAACAGGTCGATACCGCGCGGAAACAGGCCGCGATTACGCTCCCAAAGAGCAGCAAAATCGTCCGGCAAGCCATTGATTTGCATTGTTTCCTCAAGCTCTATGCCGGGTCCGGTTAGGCGATGGGCCGCACCCTCGGACAGGCCGGCCACCTGCACCAGCAGCGTGGCGGAATGGTCGGGATAGGCGTCGCTGCCGGCGGCAAATCCGTCGAGAGCGTCCAGCGGCCCGGCCAGAATGGCGAAGCGCGCCTGCGCCTTGTCCGCCACCAGCGGGCAGCCGCAATGGAAGCGCAGCCAGTCGCGCACCGCCAGCCGGTCGGCCTCGGGGTCGAGCCAGACCGGGGTTTCGTAGTCGAACAGCGCCAGCGCCAGGGCGGCGGTGGCGGGCATCAGCGGGGCCGGCGCGCCGTCCGGCAGCACGTCCGGCAGGTCGACCGCCCGGCCGGGGCGCGACAGGGCGTCCAGCGCCGCGCGGAACACGCGCTGGCTGTCGAGGGTGGGGTCGGCGAGGCCGGCAAGCAGGGTCTCGGTCATCTCACTCTCCGCGAACCATGGTGAAGAAATCGACCTTGGTGGCCGCCGCCTTGCGCGCCGAGAGATCGCGGCGGTCAGCGGCGCTGGCTTCCAGCGGCGCGATGACCGCCTGTTCCAGGGCGGCGCGGCGGGTCTCGTCCTGCATCAGCGCGTCGATCAGCGCGGCGGTGGTGGCGTGGCCCTGGCCGCGCCCCGCGACATAGCCATGGCCGACGCGCCCATCGCCCAGCCGGATCGAGCAGCGCGTCATAGTCATCTCGCCCAGATTGAAGCGCTGGCCGCTACCGCCGGCGCGGCCGCGCACCATGACCATCCCGGTTTCCGGCCGGCGCAGATAGGACCAGTCCGGCTTGTCGGGCAGCGAATCCCATAGATGGATCAGCTTTTCCGCCGGGGCCTTGGCCAGGACGGACATCCAGCGGCGGCGCGCCTGTTGATCCGGAGAGAGGGCGGTGGACGAGGGCATTCTATACCTCTGAAAAATTTGTATAGACATCCATATCAATTTCGCCTCACTATGCTCCCGCACCGATGTCGCCGTAAAGAGGCAAGGTGTGAATTTCTGATGACAGCAGCGGGTGACGCGATGCAGGTCGATGCCAATCTCTCCCGCGGCGCGGGCGTGGCGCTGTGGCGGCAGATCGAGGAGACGGTGATCCGCGATATCGCCGATGGGCGCTTCCAGCCCGGCGAGCGGCTACCGACGGAAAAGGAGCTTTCCGACCGCTTCAAGGTGAATCGCCATACGCTGCGCCGCGCCATGGAGGCGCTGGAAGGGCGGGGGCTGATCCGTATCGAGCAGGGGCGCGGCTCCTTCGTGCAGGAGCATGTCCTGGATTATACGCTGGGGGCACGCACCCGCTTTTCCGAGATCGTGTCGGGGCAGAACCGCATTCCCGGCGGCAAGCTGATCGATTCGAGCCTGGTGGCGGCCGATGCCGATATCGCCGAGGCGCTGGAAATGCCGGCCGGCACGCTCTGCGTCATGCTGCGCATGGTCGGCGAAGCCGATGGCCGGCCGATCGTCTATTCGCAGAATTATTTCCCGGCCGAACGCTTCCCCAACGCCGCCCAGCTTTATGCCGACACCCATTCCGTCACCCAGATGGTGAGGGCGCATGGCGTCGCGGATTACCGCCGCAAGCTGACCCGCGTTACCGCCCGCATGCCGACCGAGGACGAGGCGGCAACCCTGGCCCAGCCGCGCAACCGCCCGGTGCTGGTGGCCGAGGCGGTCGACGCCGACCTGAACGGCACGCCGATCCGCTACGGCTATGTCCGCTTCGCGTCGGAGCGGGTGCAGCTGGTGTTCGACACGCCTTAGGCGGGCATCTGCGCCGGGCTGAATTCGGGGAACTCCCGGATTAGCCCGGCATGGCGGTCGGCAAGTGTATCGGTGAGATAGAGGATGTTGGTCTCCGTCGCGCCGATGAAAGCGTCGTACGTGTCCGCGCGAAAATTATCCGGGTTGAAGGCCGGCGCCTGCACCGTCCATCCGCGATAGCCGAGGGGGCGCAGGATCGCCTCCACGGCCTCCGAGCGAGCGCGGCTGGTGGCCTCGGCGAACACAGCCGGCTTCAGCCGGTCGAGGGTCTTTATCATGCCTCGTAGAACCTCGGCCTCCATGCCCTCCGCATCGATCTTCACCAGATCCAGGCGTTGAATGACGAGATCGTCCGCGCAGATCATCTGGATCGTCTCGAAGCTTCGTTCGGCGGCATCGACGTCGCGAAAATGAACGGCGCCGAAATTCCCGGTCTCCGCGTAATCGATGGCGGGGGGAAGGAAGCTGCCCATATGGTCGCCCGCGAGGGCATGGAATGTCCGCACGTTCTGACAGCCATTCAAGGCGATGCTGCCCGACAGGCAGGCATGGATGAAATATTGCGGCTCCAGCGCGATCACCTTTCCTTCCGGTCCGACCAGACGGGAAAAGGCGAGCGTATGGCAACCGAGATTGGCGCCCACCTCCAGCACGGTGCCGCCGAAGGGTATGAAGGCCGCCATCAGCTTCACCTCGCTTTCGGCCCACTCGCCGTAGCGGCGCAGCGCGCCGCCGATGGTGATATCGGCGCGCGGCACCAGCATCAGCCCATGGCGAGCCTGGATGACCTCCACGATTCCCCCCTGAATGCCCATTGTCTGTACTGGTGCAGGCGGTGGTGGCGGCGCCACACGATACAGGATACGGGCCGCGATATTGCGGACCCGCTGGGTCAAGGATGGCATCGTCGCGTTCTTTCCGTTTGGAAGCTTACCTCGGCAGCACGACCAGGGATTGGTCGCGCCAGGACAGCCAGACCGGTGTGCCGTCGTCCAGATCGTCGCGCACGCTGCGGTCGATGTTCTGGGTCGAGACGGCGATGGGGGCGGCGACATCCGGCAGGCGGATGTGGAAGTGGCTGCGGTCGCCGAGATAGGCGGAATGCAGGATGGTGCCCTGCACCGCCTGGCTGCCGTCGGCCGGACGCTCCAGCGTCAGTTGCAGCTTCTCCGGCCGGATGGCGACCAGTGCCGCGCCATTGACCGGCCAGGCCGGGGCGGGGGCGGCGATCGGGCCCAGGCCGCGGGCGTCGAGCCGCAGCCTCTCGCCTTCCATCCCCTTTGGCGTGGCCTCGAAGAAATTCATCGTGCCGATGAAGCTGGCGACCTCGCGGCAGTTCGGCGCCTCGTACAGCGCGCGCGGGGTGGCAACCTGCAGCACCTTGCCCTGCGCCATCACGGCGACCCGGCAGGACATGGTCAGCGCCTCCTCCTGGTCGTGGGTGACGTAGACGACGGTGACGCCCAGGCTTTCGTGGATATGCTTGATCTCGATCTGCATATGCTCGCGCAGCTGCTTGTCCAGCGCGCCCAGCGGCTCGTCCAGCAGCAGCACCTTGGGCCGCTTGATCAGCGCCCGGGCCAGGGCCACGCGCTGGCGCTGGCCGCCGGA
>NZ_LPXN01000103.1 GCF_001618175.1 Oceanibaculum pacificum
GGACATTCGGCATCCTCCACTAAAGCTAACCGAGACAGTGCAATCGAAACAGATGGGGCAGGGACTACTTTCTGGACGGTTGGACCGGCAGCGCCACTCTACCGGTTAGCTTTTTCCATTGGTCATTGTCTATGAGCGTCGAGCGATAGACCTTTAGCATCGAGCACCCAGGTAGAGACTGCAAAGTTTCCTTTACGATAGGAACCAACGGCGGCGCGAGCCAAGGGCTGAGTGTGATACGGGTTATCGAATTAAGCCCAATTGGTACGGCATAGGTGGAGAGCTCTTCGTCCTTGTCGATATAGACCGCCCGGTACTCGCTCTCGTCGCCATACGGCCAACGCTTCATGAACGGCAAACGCTCAAGATCCACATTTGCCATTTTGCTGATTTGCGCGATCAGTTGGTAGTCCACCATCTGGTGACGCACACCCTCAGCGCAGTTGAAGGCCGAACACAGCTTCTCGCCGTCGAACTCTAAGCAGACTCCGTCCGCCCCATGGGAAAAAATCTGCCAATGGTGATAAGTCTCCTCTCTCACCGCGAGACAAATTGCCAAGATGGTCTTTGCCTCTTTTATCCTCTTGTATTCTGCCATGAAGAAAGCATCGTTCCTGTCGTCCCATGTAGCAGGGCTCAATAGCGTCAGGCATTTGTTGCGCAGGATGTGCAATGCCGATGCTAGATTGGTGTAGCGGCGATAAGTTCGCTCAGCCATCTTGCCTCCTAAAGCGCGTCTCTATGTCGATCGCAGCCAGCTGACCGGCACGAGCTTGATGTTGTCCCGCCACCGCTCGACCGTGGACTCACGGAACCAGTCCTCGAGCAGTTCGACATGGTCCATCACGATGATCTGCATGTCGGGGTAGTGCTCCACGCAAGAGTCGAAGAGAAGTCGATATAGCCTGGCGACGGCGGCTTGGTCCTCATCACTCTTGCCGTCAATTTCCCCGACGTCCCGTTCGGGCGGATAGTGCACCTGCGACGGCTGATCAAGCATCAGGAACGCTGGGACTGGCCGCTTTCGGGCCCGGAACAGGCCGTGGATTGCGAGGTGGGCGGCAACATGGTAGCCGACCCAATTTTCACCGCTTCCGATCTGCGGAAGGGCCAAGGGACCATCGATCGTGTCTGCGACCACGGTGAGGTTCTTTCGGTCGAGCCGCAGCGTATTGTCGCCATGCTCAAGGTCGAGCAAACGCGCGTATTTGGTGAGATCGCGCCCCACGAGGCCTAATGCGGTGGTGAGTCGTTCCTCGAGCGCCTCCAGGTCCAACAGCTTTTCCAACTCGGACACCTCGGCTCGGGCCCGCGCGATCGCCAGCCGGATGCCCTCGTCGGAAGTGATAGTCCGCGCATTCTCGATGTAGTAGCCGATCCGGCCAGCAGTACGGGCCTGTTCGGTGAACTGGTCCTGCTCAATCCTGAGCCGTTCGTTTTCCAATATCCGAGTGAGGATGTCTGCCTGGACGCTCTTCAGTTGTTCGTCGAGGGAGTTCCGGCGCGCCTCAAGCTCAGCCTGCCGGGCTTGCAGGCGCGGATTATCTCGGCGTACTGACTGCAACTGGCCCTCAAGCGCTGTGAGCGACCTGCGAACCTCGCTGACCGACGGGATGGGCGTGGCCAAGTGGCTGTCGCAAAGCGGACAGGTTTCAGCGTCCCCGCTGTCGTCGGCAAGCAGACCGATCGACGCCAGCCTGGCTTCCTGTTCTCGGGCCTCGACCTGAAATTCCGACGCCTCGCGTTCGAGCCGTTGAACGTCGGCAATCTCCTCGCGGACATCTTGCATTTCGCCGCGGAGACGCCGACGGCGATTCTCCAGATCTGTTAGGTCTGCGGCCGGGTCGTCATTGAGGGCGTAGGCGAGTTCGCGGGGCGCCGCAGCGGCGGCCAGAAGCACGCGCAGATCGGCGGGTGTGTCGGCGAAGGCACCCGCGGGCAACAGGCCAACGCGCTTGGCTTCCTGAAGAAGCGATTGGGCAGTGCCAGACGCCTCATTCGCCAAAGCACGAGCTTCGGCGTAGTCGCGTTCGAGCTTGCGCAGGCGCGCCCGAGCCTCGTCGTAGCGCTTGCGTTGCAGGTAATGGTCCTCCCCCATCGCGCCGACGAAATACGGCAGCGTGTCTTTAATGTGTGAGGGGATGAATTGTTCACCCTGGCGATGAAAAAGCAGGCGGCGATTGGCTATTTCATCTTGGGCTTGAAGGCAAAAGAAGATCGCCTGGCTGGCCGAAGCCTCCAACGGCGCTCGCATCGATCCGGGTTCGGGAACATGCGTGTTCTCAGCTATGCCCAACACCATCGAGAGCTGGGCGCGCAAGCCATCGGCAGTCACGTTCTTGGTGAAAGGCTCCAGGGTGTCCGGGAAACCTGCCACTCCACGTTCGAAAAAGATGTCGTCGCTTGCCTTGCCGGCCGGCCCTGGATTGCGTCGGGCGATCAGGATGCCTTCGCCATCTCGGTCCAGAAGGATAGCGAACCAAGACACGCCGCGTCGAATCTCGCCCTCGGGAATGGTACACTCACTGCGACCCCAGCAGTAGTCGACGATGTCGAGCAAGGCTGACTTGCCCGTCTTGGAAGCCCCGGTGACGATATTCAGCCGGCCGAGGACAAATTCGATGTCGCGGCGCTCGCCGGCATGGGAATAGATCGCGATGGCTCGCAGCTGCAGGGTCACGGCGTTACACCCATTGTCTGTAAGATTTGGACCGGCGCACCTTGGTTGGCGAACCACCGGCCGAGCAGGCCGGCAGCGCGGCGAATGTCGTCGACGTCTGGTGTACTCGCCGCCGTCTTCACAGTAAGCCTCATCGGTTTCTCGCCCGTTCGCAGCCCCCCGGCGCCGACCATTAGGGCCCTGTGTTGTGCGAGGAAGAGCATGGCTTCGCGACTGATCGGTCGAAGGCGCAGGGTCCGCTCCGGCAGATCGGCGAGCAATGCCTCATTATCTGCCGACCATGTGGCGAAGGTCGTATCGGCCCTGCCGGGCAATACGGCAAGAGTTGGTAGGTGCAGGACTAAAGGCAGAACCAAAAACCCCAAGGGAAGCGGAAATGCCGCGGCACGAAGCCTTTCGTATTCCTTTGTGGCGCGAGCGATCAACTCGCCACAGAAGGCCGGGTTGAGAAGCGCCGCTTCCTCGGAGGGGCGATCGCGCCACACTAAACTCCAACGCGAGGCCATGTTTAAACCTCTTCAGCGACGCAAGCCGTCTCATAGTCCGGATGCCATCCGACGCGGAGGTCATTGGCCAGGATATGGTAGGAGCCGACTGTCAGGAAGCGTTGGCTGACCGTTCGGAAGGGAAAGCGGGCGTCCGCCTCCACCCAGCTGTAGAGTTCCTGGCCGGCTTGACGACACCCCTCATCGGTCTTTTTTCTGTCGCCAATCTTGTCACGTATCTGCTGAAATCGGGGCTGCCACTCCTCGATGAGCGTCAACTCGTACTTTGCGATCTCGCCGTCGAACACTAAGTGCTCGCGGACCCATTTTGACCGCTGGGTGAACGCCCGGTAGTAGTCTCGCTTGGCGTATTCGATGCGAGTTTCACCAACGCCGATCACCTTCAACTGGCGGACGAAGGGGCGCCCTTCGTAGTCGGCGATCTCGTCAGTGGTAGGATCGACATGTTCTTGATCGGCGACCAGGACGTCGCGCTTCAAGCCATCACGGATGTCGTCAAGCTTCCCCTCGACCTCCAACACCGATATGGACTCTGCGGGGTTGGCCATGAGGGCCTTGCATACTCGCGGCCACCACCAGCCCTCCAATCGCTCGCGGGCTATTGCGGCTTGGCCCCGGGGCGCAAGCATGCGCAGGTCCTTCTCGATCACCTCGCCCAAATCCGTGACCAGCGGCTGATTATCTAGGATCTCGATCGAGCTTAGGAGCGAAATACGCATGGTTGGACCGAGCGTCAGGAATGCCGCGTAGGCCGCCTTCAGCTCTTGATTGCCCCCCGCTTCCGCGACCGCCCCGAGCAGGGCGGCGGCCGCCTTAGGGTCACGTGCTTTTCCGGCCGAGTAAGCTGCAGCCGGACGCAACATGGCAGCTGCACTATCGTCAGGCGCTGAGCCCGTGGTTACCAAAGCTAGGCGGGCACGCGCGGGGAGGGTCGGATCTTTCGCGGCAGCTTCACTCCAGACGCGCAGTGTCTTCCAGAGGTCGACACTCTTGTCCGTGAGACTGGCGATATGATCGATGTGGTGCTTCGCCTGAAGGAGCTCTAGCGCTGTCCCATTCGCTTCGAACGAAACGTCGTCCAATCGTTCAATTCCCACCTCCACCCCAACATCGACGTTCACGTACTTCAGGCACAGAGCTAGTGCTAAGCGGGCCTGGTAGAGATAGCCCGCAGCGGATGGAGCTGCGCTGAACTTAGTGGATGGTATGGTCAAGCAAATACCCCTTGAGGTGAGAGCTTAACTATTTTCGCTTGAACAGCAATCTCACTATTGTGACTGCTGCTCGGCAGCGAACTAATCGCTAAGGCTGGCGCTAAGCAATCAGGAAGGCTAAGACCTGCGGCGACCGAAGGTGCCGTTGCAGCAACCAGGATAGGAGCACGAGGGCGTTTTTTCGCGCCGCATAGGTTGACGAAGTTGAGGAAGCGCTTGAACAGTTTGAAACTCGTCCAATGTGGGCCCCTTGCTGCCATTGCCTCTCGTCTCCATCCGAGCGATCACTTTGTGCTACGGCACAGTATCGAACCGTACGAAGAATTCCTTAGCGTGGTCGATGATCTGGAACGCCTTCTCAAGCTCCTTCGGCACAGGAACATAGATGCGATCCGCTGTGACAATCGTCGTGGTCCGGAACATCGACCCGCCAGTTTCATGCGCACCGAGCGGCTCTCGTAGCTCAACATCGTAGTAGAGGCTTAGCTCGCCGGTCGCGTCGGTGAAGATGTAAACAACACGGTGTGACCCCCATATTACCTTAGTGGTGTGCGGGAAATGGAGAAACTCTCCTTCTCGCTTGTTCAAGCGATCCGACAGCGCCAGAAACATCTGGAAATTATTCAACTTCGGATGAGGGTCTGACACGGTCAGTACCTTCATATCGGTTTTCACTTCCTCCTTCATTATCGGAGGCGCTGCTTCAAATTCATTGGTTGCAGGCGGGGCGGTTACCGCGTCCGCTTCTATAATTCCCGGAAACTCCTGTTCAACGGTCCCGACTTGGTCGCGGCGAACTTCCTGGCGCTGGATGGAAGCCCGCCCACCACCACCAACCGCGCGCACGACTTCCGAGAATTCCACCTTGCCTGCGAGGTAGTCCGCCAAGAGAGACTCCGCTTCCCCGAAGTCGGAATAATCGACGCGGAAGAGCTCCTTGTTCTGCTGTATTCGCCGGAAGAGCGCGTCTCGACCTAGCTTAGTTGATGAGGGAACGTGGTCCCTGATCTGCTGATAGAGCTGCTCGCGAACAAAATCCTGGACAAAAGGATCAAAGGCTTCACGCGCAGAACGGTAGAATTCGAGGACGACTTTCACGGCGGGCATGTCGCGTGCGATAGCCACCCGCAGCGTGTCTCCCTTTCCGTCTACCTGAAAGGCGACTCCGTGGCTGATCGTGGCAAACTCGACTTCCACGTCTGGCATCAGGTACTGGTCGAGGAGCACCGCCCTAATGCGAATAAGGAATACAGTTTCGTCGAAGCCCAGCTTGCTCGCCGCTATTCTGTCGACAATCGGCTTGTCCGGCACTTCCTTGACTTTGGCAATCTCGTTTAGGTAACGCAGCTGCAGTTTGCGACGCGGGTTCGTCTGGCTTACGTGGAAGAGGTTGGCCTGCTCGCTCGCAAACCTCTTCAAGATCGTAGGGTCACGCTGGCTATAGAAGAGTTTCGATTTACCCGGCTCATAGGTGGCTACCTGGTTGAGTTTCACATCCGGCTTTTCCGGAAGAACTGTAATCCGGACGTTGCCCGCAAGCGCGATGCTGCCTTGGGCAAGGATATACTGCTGAAATTGCTGGTTCTGGTCGGCGTGGTCTGTCGGCGCCAGATCCGCTGATACCGAGGACTCAATGAGATTGAGCATGTTGGTGACGTGTTGAATGCTCTCCCGGCTTAGCGCCTCGCGCCCAGCCGTAGGATGCAGAATGTCGAGATTGACGAAACCGCCAAAACCGTACTGACCTGAGAGCGGTATGGGCGCCAGACCAAACAGGTTTCTGAATCCGAGTGTCTGGCCGCCCTGTTGAACCAGATAGAGTTCGCCTCTCAGCGGGTTTCCGCTTAGCGTCAGATTTGTCAGCCGTACGCGAACGCGAGACTGAGCGTTGACGGCGGTCTCCAACGTTCCGCCGTAGTTGCCGCCGGACACGCCGCGGGTCTTGATGACCTCGAATGCCGTGTCGTTTCCGCCAAGCGCTTCATCGAAGGTCTCCTGGCTGACCTTTGTCTCGTTGACGAATACAGGTGCCGGCAGGAAGCGCACATATTGTCGGAGGTAATCGCAGGTCGATTTCTCATCAATGGCAAACGACGGATCAAGTTCGGCTGTGATCGTCGTGCCAGGGCCACGGGTGTTTACCACGCGATCAAAGGTGATGCACTCCTGCGCGATCTTCAGGTCTTCGCGCCGTGCGCTGCTGACGAGGGTTTCCGTTGCATCGATGTGGCGCGTTTCAACACTGAGTGACGTACACACTCCGAAGTTGGCTAGTGCTCCGATGCCGAACGTTCCGATGACTCCGGATTTCTGCGCCAGTTCGGAACGTTTCCCGCTCGACCCGGCTTTCCAAAAGTTCTGACGCAGAACCTCTTCCGACATGCCGATGCCGTCATCCTCGACCTTCAGCACGCCGTTCCCGACGGTAATCTGAATGCGGCATTCCTCGACTTTCAGATCCTGCGCCGTGCAGCGCATGAGGATCGCGTCGTAAGCGTTCTGTACATTCTCCCGAAGGATCGCCTTCGGAGAATCGTAAATTTCAGCCGACAGAATCTGGAGGATGCGACTGGTCTCAACATCGAACATTATGCGTCCGGTTGCGGTCATGAGAGCCTCCGGGCATATTTGGTACGAACCTCGACAAGGGCGGGATCAACGGAACTGGCAATGAGGGACATAGCCAAGACCTCGGCCAATCTGACCTTGTCTTTCTCCGCCCACAGCGCATCCATCAATGTAATCGCCTCGATCTCGCTTTTCGGTGGATCGAAGTAGCGAATGACGGACGCCATGTCGTCCATGTGCCCGAGGCATTCGAGAAGCAGCCTACGGGCCAGCGGCTCACTGGTGAGATGGGGCACCAGAAGTGCCACTGCCGCGTCAAACCGCTTTTCGTCAAACAGCTTCTGCGCCTCGATAAGGGCGACGGTCCTGGAATCGTGCCGGCTCAAAGGTGCAGGTGGCGGCTCAAACGTGAACTCATGAAATGTCGAAGCCGTCGCAGGAAGCGGCCGCGGCCCCCAAATCGGTAGCTGCAGATTGTCATTCTGCATCTCTCTCAGATGCAGCCGGCCTCGCCGGTTCTCCACATCGATTTCTACCACGTTGTATGCGCGGCGAAACCCGAATGCGGCACCGCCGCAGAGTGTCCCGGCGCTTATGACAGTGATGCGCCGATCAGGGCCATGACGGAAACGCGTGTCCAGGAATTCCGGCTTATGCTGATGGCCGTGAAAGCCAAGACTAATCTCACGATCGATGAGGTTCTGGATGATATCCGCATCCATGTAGTCCGACATGGAGGGTGAGCCTTCGGTGTTGTGGTGCCACGTCGCAACACGTAATCGCCCGTCAAAGGACCTGTCTCTAAGATGCTGACCGGCGCTGCCTATACAATCAGGATGAATGGCACCCTGCCGGTTCAGGAGGTCGTTATTGTGGCAGCTGGAGAACGCGACGACGGTCATACCGAATGACGGATAGTCGAAGAAATCGATCTGCTTCGACGAGTCTGTCAGATAAGTTCGCTTGCCCTGATAAAATTCATTGTAAAACTGAGCGAACGCCTCAAACCGACGCTCGTACATCGCCGGATCGGCGACCTCATGTAGCTCAAGATCGGGCCAAGACCACCTCATTCGCGTGTCGGGCATGAACAACTTCCCGACAATCTCTCGCTTCCGATCAGCCGCGATCGGTATAGCCGCTAGACTGCGCCGAAAGTGATAGTCACTGACATCGTGATTACCCGGTATCACGATGACCCGTTCCCTATCGCCGGCAACAAAGCTCTTCGCCAGCCGGTCGAGAAAATCCAGGGCCTCGTCGTACTGGCGCTTTAGCTTGCCCTCCGCATCATCGGCATCGTGAAGGACGCCTTGAACAACGTCGCCACTGACGAGAATAAGGTCGGGCGCTCTGATGGGTGTTGCCTCCGACTCTACGTAGCGCTTCCTGTCATTCTCCAGCGAATCTAGGAGAGCGTCGTTTCGGATAGGGTTGTCCGGATCGCGGTGCAGATCTGAGATGTGTAGGATGCTGACTATCACGAACGACACCCTTATTCCGGTCTGTGATGAGGGTTGTACTATGGCGCCAAGTCTGACCACAGATCTCCGTCGAAGTGTGAGCAATCTAACGCTGACCATGGCAGATTGAACGCGATTCGGACAGCCTTGCGTAAGATTGCTATATCGAGACGACGCTTGGACTATAATGATGTCCGATATCAATATTCAGGTTTCCAAAAGCCGCGAGTCAGCTCTCGGCCCCAAGGCCTCCAATCATCGGCGCTATACGGCAGTAGCCTCATGGTGCGCACTCTTTGAGAACAGTGCTTCCACCATTGCGCGGTGTGCGCTCGCGATCGTCTCCCCTTCGATCCCCAGCCGTTTCCCATAAGCTTCACTCATCGCACTCATGAGGCCGGTCACGTCCGGGCTCAGTAGCTCGGCCTTGGTCGGCAGCGTCAACAGATAGGCGAGCTCGGCGAGCGGCTTGACGTATCGGGTGAGACGCTTCCGTTCGCAGAGCAAGACCGGTGCGGTGAGACAGGCCTGCAAGCACCAGTAACAAGTCGCCCAACATTCCAGGATGTCGTCAGGGACCTGATCGTGTTCCCCGATCAGGTAGAGGTGGCGTATGCCGGGGTTCTTGCCGCCGAAGATCTCGAAAAGCGTACGGCCGATCACGGTCGGCCAGCTGTTCGGATCGCCTTCCGGAGGCAGAACCTGCAATCGCGAACCTTTGGCTTTAGAGTCTTTCGCTGGTGCTACCGGAATTGCGGCCGTGCAGACGATCATCAGCAGTGCCCGCAGGCGGATGACGTCGTGATTGTCGAGTGCGCCGCTTTTCCTGCGTTCTCTGATTCGCTTGCTGAAGGCAGCTACGGCGGCAACGATCTGCTCCTTCGTCGCCTTTTTTGTCGCCGCAGTCCTTCGATACTCCGCCCGCTCGCGCTCTTCTTCTTCGCGCTGCGTCTTCTCGGTGTCGAACTCTTCACCGGCATCGAGCGCAGCCTGGCCATCACCGGTCTCATCGCCGAGATCGAACGCTCTGGCCGGCATGGGAGATTGGTCCTCTTCCTCGTCCCTTTCATCGGCGTCCAGGCCGATCACCCGGTTGAGGAAGCTGCGCACGATGGAGATGTCGCTACCGGCGAGGCTATTGTGGGGGAGCTGGTTTTCCGTGCGCAGCCTTCGCCCGGCGATGAACTGCTCGTAGCTGAGCGTCTTGTATGCGGCAGCACCGCCTTCCTCGTCCTTCCGCGACTTCGGGATCGAGATGGGTTTTTTGCCCGATGGCTCACCGTGTTCGATCTGCTCGAGAACACCCAGCACGTCGAGGAGCATCAGGCTCGTTTCAGTCTCGTCGTCCAGTTGGCGTAGAGCGTTGTCGGCCTGACGGGAGGACGTTTCCCGGACGACCGCACGCAGGCGATCGATCAGCGTAACGATCGATGGTGCTGAGACCCGCCCATTCTCGTGCTGAACCCGTGCGAATGCCGGTCGCTCTTGCGTTTCGCCTATCTCGAACCGCTGGGTCTCGCCGCTGCTGGTGAGCGGCATGAGGCGGCACGGCATTGGCTTTCCATGCTGGTCGAGGAGAGTGATGGTGCACACTGCCGGATCGAATGCGTCTGCGGGGTGCCAGGTGAGCGTGTCGACGCGGCACTCGAACCTGCCTGGGTTCAAGGCCGCCAGCTCGCCCATTGGCAATTCCTCGGCGAGGTCCAGGTCCGGTAGAGTGGCCGGATCGAGTTGCCGCTCGCTCGTCAGAATGGCATCGAGGCCGAGCGCATCGGCCATGGAGCCGGGCGGGAGGCGGCGATAGAGGCATGCCTCTTCGTTCGATCCTGCGAAGTCCGCATCACCGAGCGCGGGTAGCGTGCAATTCGCGCTGCCCACCAGTACGTGATCGGCAGTCGCGGTTTGAGCTATGATCGCTTTCGCGTGAATGAAGCGGCCTTTGCGAAAGTCACCGCGGTCGTACAGGCGCATCACCTGAACTTTGCCGAGCGCCCATTTCGGAAAGACGGTGCACTCGGGATCGAGCAGAACCGAGACTTCGCCGGGGGAGAGGCGCTCCGTCAGGTAGGAAAGCGCAGCAAGGTTGGGGTCCCAGTACGGGCTGATGACGATAAGACGCTCGACCGGCTCGCTCACCAGGTCGGTGAAGCGCTGGCCGATGCCCGAAGTCTGCCCGGTGGTCAGGAGGGCAGCGAGCGTTCCGTCGGCGAGACCGACTGGGCCGGTTGCCGGGGTGGCTTTGGCGAGCCAGGGGGCGCGCGTGAGCATCCAGTCGATCTGAGCCGCGGTCGCCTGCTGATCTCCATTCAGGAAGCGGGAGAGATATTGCCATCCCGCAGCGACGAGTTGCTGTTCGCCCGAACCCGGTTCGTCGGACATGACCATACCGGCGAGTTCGAGGTTTCCGCCCAGGCCTGGCGTCGTCAGGTTCGCGGAACTGACGATCAGACGCCCACGGCGGCGGCCGGCTTGCAAGAAAAGCTTCGGATGGAACACTCCCGGCGCGCCGATGCCGGTGATCGTGTAGAGCCGCCCTGCATGGTGGGGCAGCGCCGATGCCCCGCAAAGCGCATGAGTGAGCATGCGTCCGTCGGCGAGTACGAGGTTGTTGCGACACCCGGCGCCACGGAGGCGCGGCAGCACGATGTTTTCATAAGCATCGAAATCGATCCCGAAACTGGTCGCTATGCTCGTGTGAAATTCCTTGTCGGCGAAGCGTTCATAGAGCTTCATGCGGCACCCGCCGCTGCCGCGCCGTAATCGGTGAGCCCTTGGTCGCCGACGAGGTGAATGTCTTTGAGGAATGTGATAGCGGGGCCGAGGCGCGGGTTCGTGAAGACGGGACCATCCTTCCCACGCAGCCTGAGCTTCCCTTCGTCGCGCTCGATCAGGAAGGTGTAATCTCCAGCCCGGAGCTTTTGCAGGGCGACCCATAAGTGCCGCTGTACTATGCGTTCTTCCAGAAGTCTTGCCAGCAGCGCTTCGAAGGGATCGCCCGTGTGTGCTTCAAGGAAACGGGTTTCCGTCAGCAGGGAGTGAAAGGCTTCCGGTTCTGGATTAAGCAGGGCCAGGACGGTGGCGATGTCGCGGTCTTCGTCGTACACCCGCCTATGCAGGATGGCCAGAAGCCTCATCGCATTCCAGGCGATCTCCGGTGGACAAACGCTCGTGTCGTTCCGCCCGGCGCGCTTCATGATGGCAACGGAGAATGAGAATTCTGAGCGGTCGTCGTCCGCTGCATAGGCGTTCGAGGCAGGAAGAGTGGAACCGACGAATTCAGTCCAGTTTTCCGGCTTCCCCGGAGCCGTCTCCAATATTTTCTCGACGCACAGCGGGATCAGTCGCGACAGAGCGATGCCGGCCGGGTATTCGGCGAGAGTATCGAGCGTGAATTTGAGCAGCGCCTCATAGGCGACGTGGCAGAGATCGTTGGCGTGATAGATCCACCATAGCCGTCTTTGCGCCTCGAGCGCGGGCGTTTCGAGATCGAGCACGCGGCCCTTCTGATCGCAGCCAGCGAACAATATCCAGCGTATCTCCTCGGGATTGGGGGGGCGCCCGAGCAAGGCTGCGATTTTTAGGATCAGCAGGAGGCTGTCGCGACGGGAACGCGCTCGGCAGTAGGCGGGATCGAAGGGGCCGAGCAGGATCTCCTGATAGAGATCGCGCTCGTCACCCGAGAGCGCGATCTTGGATGGAGCAAGGGGACGGAGTTCGTCCAGCTCGTCATTCGTGACGTCGCCACGTTGCACGATTTCATAGAATTCCCTCGCCCGGTCACCCGCGCTACTCTCGAAGACGGCTGCCAGTCGCTCGCCAATCTCCTTGCTAGGCAACGGAAGTTTGTGTTCGTTCGAGGGGGCGAATATGCCGATCTCGAACAGCTGGCTACGATAGGCTGCGCCATAGGCACCCCAGGCCTGCTTCAGGTAGTAGTTCTCGCCGCCGGGCTCCGCCGCCATTGCGAATTCGATGAACCCACTCTGGTTCGGGTCCAGGACTTTCTGCGCCCATTCGATGCCGGCGACGCCGCCCTCGCCGCCGTGCCGGTAGGCGATCAGCGCATAGAGCGCTTCCGAGCGGCGGATGAAACGCTTCCAGGACTCGGGGTTCGTGTCGCCGATCTTCTGCGCGTAGGTGCGGCAGAGCCAGGCGTAGAGTCCGTAGTAACGCATCCGCAGCGTCACGTTGCTGATACCGGGAAGTAAGGTTTGGTACAGGCTGACGCTGCTATTTTGCATCCCCAGCGGATCGAGGCCGTTCTTCGTCCTGTACTCGGTCCACACCGGGTAGTTTAAGGCTGTGTGTTCCTCATCAGCCATTGGCGACAACCTTTCCAGAGATCGTCCCTGTGTGATCGATGACGTCGTCGGGCCGCAATGGGTGCTGACCGCGCGGTCGTCTGGAGACAGAAAGGTGTGGGTCTGCGATCCATCCTTCCAGCCGATCGACCGTCTCGGAGACGCCAAAGTGATCATCGCGCTGCCGCCATGCCCACGCTGCCTGGACGGCGCAAAGCAGGGCGTCGAGATGATCGGCGCCGGGGTCTTCGCAAAGGTCGTCCGGTGCGTCTATATCGAGGCCGTAGCGCCGTGGCGCTTCCTCGCGGAGGGCTTGCAGCAGATCACGACGGGCTTCGTGTTGATCGGCGGTCTGCTTTTTTCGCGTGTCGTTCTTGTAGCTGCGGCGGCCTATGAATTGGCGGGCGAGTACACCGGGATAGGCTTCTACGGCGATACGCTGCGGATCGCCGTCGTACTGGTGGGGAATGGTCACACCTGAGGCCAAAAGGCGCGGGGCGCCTTCGAAAAACATGAGACCGACGGGAACGCCGTAGAGCTTCTGGGGGCTTATTGAACCCGCAGCCTTGTCGGTTGCGCGGCGATGTTCCTTGTCACCTGCGATCCGATGCTCCTTATAGCCGTTCAGCGCCTCACGAAAACCGGTGCGGCCAAGGTTGCTTGCATGGTTAACGTATGCGGCCCAGGTCGTGGGCCAGCCGATGGTCTCGATGAAGCGGCGAGCCTGGCCGAAGGGAAAGTCGATCCCGGCGATCCACGGGCCGGGCTTCGCGAGCGCTACCTCGAAACTCTCGTAGTCAGGCCATTCCTCCAAGGACTGCATGCGGAGGGCGTCGTCCTGGAGCGTGCAGTGAATACAGGTAATCGGCTTGCGCCGGAAAGGTCGGCTCGTGAAGTCGATGCCCAGAATATTCATAGTGAAATTATACCCATGGCACGGGCAGAGTTCGAGTTTTGTTTTGCAGCGGGCGCGTTCGGTGCAGTGGACTGCTTACAGTCACACAAATGTCTACTGCGGGCGCGAAGCTGCTGTCGCCGTACGCGGACGAATGACCGTTTACGGCAGTTCGTAACTCAACTGCGAATGACGTACTAAGTCGACTGCTGAACGGCAGATGATCGACTGGCGCCGTCTCAAACCGGACAGGCCGGTATCGGCCCACCTTCCAATTCACACTTAGAGCCCTGGAGAATAAGGATCATCCAGAGGATGACGAAGGTGATGCCTGTGGAGCATCTTTGCCGCAGGCATCGGGACATCCGTAGAGGAAGCCGCCAGATCGAAATTCAGTATCTCAAGGGGGGGCGAACCCCCGCCAGGAGCATATTCAAGGGTGAGGAAGATGAGCCTCGCAGCGTGGACTGCGAGGCTCATTTGGGAGCGCCGTACGTTAAGTCCGGTCGTGTACCGGCGCGAGGGGAGCAATCCTCTTGGTCGCATCAATGCCGCCCTGAGCGGACTGCTTGGACGTATAGACTTCGGAGTGACACAGGGTTTCGCCGTTGGCGGCTTTAAGGCGCCAGAAGTACCCGCCTGCGTTCGCGCGGAGAATTTCAAACATGTAGCTGGCCCTCCTTGGGCCGAAAATGAGACCCGTCCGAAGCGCCGGGTCATTGATCTTTAAACAGGGGCCAGCTAGGGTAATGGTGTTCAAGCATGCCTAGCGGGCTTCGGCCCCTGGTATTTGGAATCCGGCTGATCGGTTTAGGTCAGCCGGTTTTCCATCCATTTTGCCTTCGGGGTCAGATACGGCCCCTTCGGCGGAAGGTCGTCGGGGCTTGCCGGCGGAACTTCAGGAAACAGCTTCCTATCCTTTACTTCAGCGACCCGGGCCGGATTGAACCCGAAGAACGCTGCGATATCGTGATGGCGGTCGCCCCGCTTAATCATTCCCCGAATGAGCGCCGCGTCGCGCTCGGTGACTGTAAGGCCACTCGGCCTCGCACGTACTGTCATAGACTTCTCCTTCTTCCTGAATGTCAGCCTCTTGGGCCAACGCCCCAAATATGGTGGAGGCTCGCCAAGCATGTCAAGATAAAATCTAATTTTTTTAAACCGTAGTAAGATACGATTTAAACATCATTGACTAAGTAGCGCGCTACGGCTATTTTTTGGAAATGAGGAAAATTACAAAATCAGCCGTTCCAAGCCATCTCGGCACACGCCTTCTCGATGTTGCGGAGGTTTTTGCCGGGCTTGGAGTGTCGCGCGAGGAAACCGTGGTCCGTCCGGGCGAAAGACTGCCGGTTATCGGCGTCCGTGATCTCCAGGATGGTGCTGTGGCTGCGCGAGGTGCACTGGACACCGTCGGCTTCTCATCGCTCACCAAAGCTGCGAACTATGCGGTCCAGGTTGACGACGTCCTCCTCACCGGTCGTGGGACGCTGCTGAAGTTCGGTCTCGTGGGAGCTGAGACAGCAGGAGCTATTGCCAGTGCGAACATCATTGTCGTGCGCCCCGGCCCCGATGTTAAGGGCGGTGCCCTGTTTGCGATCCTGTCGAGCGACGTGTTCCGTCCAAAGATCGAAGTTCTGCGGAGAGGGGCGACAACACTGCTGTCCCTGTCGCCGAAAGACCTTGCCAAGCTCGAAATCAATCTGCCGCCGCTGGCTGAGCAGGAGCGCATCGCCGCCCTCGTTAAGGACGCGCAAATCGCCTACCGCACTGCCCTGGAGGCCGCCGAAATCCGCCGCTCACTCGCGCGGCGTCTGATTGACGCGCGCCTGTTTGGCGATAACCAGAACCATTGAGGAAAACATGGCCAAGCTCACACGCACCGAACTGGAAAACCATCTCTGGAAATCCGCCGACATCCTGCGCGGCTCCATCGATAGTTCCGACTACAAGATCTACATCTTTGGCTTTCTTTTTCTAAAACGGCTGTCCGATCGTTTCGAGGAAGAGGCCAAGGAGGCGATCCGGCAGGGCCTGCCCGAGGCTGTTGCCTACAGCGACCCCGATGAGCATGAGTTCTTTCTGGTTGAACGGGCGCGCTGGTCGTCGATTAGCAAGCTGACGACAGACATCGGAGATCACCTTAACAAGGCATGTGCCGCTATCGAGGACGCAAATCCCTCGATTGAAGGCGTGCTGGCCAATATCGACTTCAACTCCGAATCGCGCCTTGGCGATGCCAAGAACCGCGAAGGCGTTCTGTCCCGTCTGATCGACCATTTCTCACGCATCGACCTGTCCAATGCCTCTCTGTCCGAGCCGGACATGCTTGGACGCGCCTATGAATACCTTATCGACAAATTCGCGGACGATGCAGGCAAGAAGGGTGGCGAGTTCTACACCCCCCACCATGTCGTGCGGCTGATTGTCGAATTGCTCGACCCCAAGCCCGGCATGCGCGTCAGCGACCCAACCTGCGGCTCAGGCGGCATGCTGGTTCAGGTCGCGGAGCATGTGGCAAAACTTGAAGGCAAGCGGCTGGGCGAAGCGCTCAACATCACGCTGCATGGACAGGAAAAGAACCTTGGCACCTGGGCCATCGCCAAGATGAACCTGCTGCTGCACGGGCTTCGTGATGCAAGGATTGAAAAGGGCGATACGATCCGCAATCCGCTCCTGCTCGATCAGGACGGCAACCTCATCCTCTATGATCGCGTGATCGCCAACCCGCCCTTCTCGCTGGATAGCTGGGGTGCCGAGGATGTGTCAGGCGACACCGAGAAGACGAGGCATAACCGCTTCATCTATGGCATTCCCCCTAAGAACATGGGTGACCTGGCCTTCGTTCAGCACATGGTGGCGACGCTCAACGCCAAGGGTGTGTGCGGCGTGGTGATGCCGCATGGCGTATTGTTTCGTGGCTCGGGCGATGGCCGCATTCGCGAGGGGATGCTGAAAGCCGATCTGTTCGAGGCCATCATCGGCCTGCCGGAAAACCTGTTCGCCGGCACCGGCATCCCCGCGACTGTTCTGATCCTGAACAAGGCGAAAGCACCCGAGCGCAAGGGCAGGGTGCTGTTCATTCACGGCGCGAAGGAATTTGGGGAGCGGCCCAAGAAGAACATCCTCGGCGAGGGCAACATCACGCGCATCGTCGCCGCCTTCAAGGCATGGAAGGATGAGGACCGCTTCTGCCGCGTCGTCGATATGAAGGAAATCGAGGAGAATGACTTCAACCTCAACATCTCCCGCTACATCGACACGCTGGAGCCTGAAAAGCCGATTGATGTACAGGCTGAACTTGCCAAGCTCTGGGACGCTGAGAAGGCACGGGACGAAGCGGCAGCCCGCATGAACGCCCTTCTCAGGGAGATGGGTTATGTCGGGTGAAGTGCCAAAAGGCTGGCGCGAGGTGCGCATAGGTCAAATCGCCCGAGAAGTCTCCATTAGAAACCACGGAAGCGACAACATTCCTGTCTTGAGCATGACAAAGCACCGGGGCTTTGTCCGCTCCAATGAGTATTTCTCAAAGTCTGTACACAGTGAAAACACCGAGCAATATAAGATCGTCAAACGTGGTCAGTTTGCCTACGCCACGATCCATCTGGATGAAGGTTCCATCGACTATCTGAAGAACGAGGACATGGGCTTGATAAGCCCAATGTATACTGTTTTCGAAACCAACCCTGAAGAGATCGATCCTGTGATCGCCCTCCGAAAATTTAAGCAATTTGCGCTGAGTGGCCGCTTCACCCCCTATAGTAATGGTGGTGTCAATCGTAGAAAATCGATTCTATTTAGAGACCTTTCTGCTTTCAAATTTGCGCTTCCCCCGCTCACTGAACAACGCGCGATTGCAGAGGTCCTGGGAGCGGTGGAGGAGGCAATCGCGAATACCGAGGCTTTGATTGAGGCGTTGATCGCCACAAAGAACGAGATTTTGGAAGATCGCCTGAGAATTTCCACTCAAGCCGGGTGGGAAATTTGTCGATTGCGCGATGTCGCAACAATCCGAACCGGGATATCCAAGAGCAAAGATCGGCAGTTCAAAGACCCGCTTTCAGTCCCGTATTTGCGGGTAGCAAACGTCCAGGATGGCTATCTTGATCTTGAAGAAATTAAAATGATCACGATCGAGCAGGTTCAGCTTGGGCGTTATTCTCTGCAAAAGGGAGATGTTCTCTTCAACGAGGGAGGCGATTTCGATAAACTTGGTCGTGGATGCGTTTGGTCTGGTCAAATATCACCCTGCGTTCATCAAAATCATGTTTTCGTAGTGAGGTGCAAGCCCAAGCTCAACCCAGAGTTTCTTGCACTGTTGGCGGCCAGCCGAAAGGGCAAAGCTTATTTTCGTCTTTCGTCCAAGCAAACAACAAATCTTGCGTCGATAAACACGAGTGACCTGCGTTCATTTCCGGTCCTTTTGCCTCCGATGGACGAGCAATTGAAGATTGCGGCTATCGCTAAGACCTTTGATCAACGAGCGACCGCAGAGAGGGCAAGTCTTGCGCTGCTCGAAGAGATGCGTTCTGCTCTCGCTCAAGAACTCCTTTCGGGTCGGGTCCGTCTCCCGGACAGCATTATTGCGCGGCATCGCGGCAAAGCTGGGCAAGAGGCATGAACGAGGCCAGCGAACAGCTTGAGCGCGACTGGGTAGAGATGCCGGCGACGGACCTGCTGCGGGTGCTGTTCGACTATAAGCCCTTGTCTCCAGACGACGTGCGGCGGTTGCGCGACGGGCTGGCAACCGAGCCGGTCCTGACGGTTCGACTTACTGAATGCCTCAAACGTCTTAATCCATGGCTTGACGAGGAAGGCGTTCGCCGTGCTGTTGCTGCCGTCACGCGCGTGACGGCCATCGATGTGATGGAGGCCAACGAAAGGGCCTATACGGCCCTCACCTATGGCGTGACGGCCCCCCATACGGAAGGCGGCAGGCGACAGGACCGCAATGTGCGGTTCTTCGATTTCGACGATCCATCCGCCAACACATTCGAGTTCGCCCGGCAAATCGCCATCAAGGGTGCGCGCCAGGACATCATTCCCGATATCGTCGTTTACGTGAATGGCCTCCCGCTCGCGGTGATCGAATGCAAATCGCCGTTATTGGCCGACCCTATGGGCGAGGCCATCCGTCAGTTCCGGCGCTACGAAAGCCGGGATGAATTCGCCGGGCTTGGCGCACCCCGCTTATTCGAGACGGCACAGATTTCCATCGCACTGGCGCGCGACGTGGCCAAGTTCGGCACGACGCTAACCCCAGCCCGGCAATGGGCTGAGTGGAAAGACCCCTATCCGCTCACGCTCGATGCGCTCTCAGCACAACTGGGTCGAACACCAACCGGACAAGACATCTTGCTCGCCGGGCTTCTTTCACCGGCCAATCTGCTAGACCTCATCCGCAACTTCGTGGTGTTCGAGACCATCGACGGGCGGCGGATCAAGAAACTGGTGCGCTATCAGCAGTTCGTTGCCGTCGGCAAGGCGATTGAGCGCATCAGGACCGCAGCCAGTCCGCAGCGCCGTGGCGGGGTCATCCACCATACCCAAGGCTCCGGCAAATCACTCACGATGGTGTTTCTGGCGACCAAGCTCAGACGTTTGCCCGAGGCCGAAAACCCTACCCTGGTCATCGTCACGGATCGAACCGACCTTGATGACCAGATCACCGGACAATTCCAGCGTTCAGGCTTTGCCAACCCCATCCAGGCCGAAAGCGGGGACGCGCTGCGTAAGGCTCTGTCGGGCGGCGCTGGAACGACAGTTCTGACGACCGTACACAAGTTTCACAGCGCCGTGCCGAGACGGTCTTCGGTTATCTCCGAGGCGCGGAACGTCTTTGTCATGGTCGATGAAGCGCACCGGACGCAGTATGGCGCGCTTGCCGCCCGGATGCGGGCCGGACTGCCCAATGCCTGCATGATCGCCTTCACCGGCACGCCCATCGACAAAAAGGACCGTAACACCCGCGAGGTGTTCGGCGACTATCTGCACCGCTACCTCATCGACCAGGCTGTAAAGGATGGTGCGACCGTCCCGATCTATTACGAGATGCGCGACGCGCAACTGCGAATCGACGGGCGCGATCTCGAACGGGATATCCGTGCCACCTTCCCGGAACTGTCTGACGGAGAGATAGAAAAGCTGAAGCGCGGCATGCGGCTTCAGGAGAAGCTGGCCGGCGCGCCGGCCCGCGTTGAGGCCATCGCCAAAGACATCCTCGCGCACTATCGAAGCACCATCGAGCCGAACGGCTTCAAAGCGCAGATCGTGACAGTCAGCCGAGACGTCGCCGTGACCTATGTCGAGGCTTTGCGGCAGCTTGGCGCGCCCGAATGTGCGCTGATCATGTCCGCATCGAACAGTGACAGCGCCCGGCTGCAAGCCCATCACCTATCCAAGCGCGACCGCGACACCTTAATCGGCCGTTTCAAGAAGCGCGACGATCCACTAAAGATCCTGGTCGTATGCGACATGCTGCTGACCGGTTTTGACGCGCCGGTAGAGCAGGTCCTGTATCTTGATGCGCCTCTGCGAGAGCACACGCTTTTGCAGGCGATTGCCCGCGTGAACCGCACCGCTGACGGCAAGACCTATGGGCTGGTCGTGGATTATTGGGGGGACAACCGGCGCATCGCAGATGCCCTGGATATGTTCTCCGAAGAGGACGGCATTTCCAGCGCGCTCCGCCCGCTGTCCGAGAAGGTCCAGCTTCTTGAAAGCCGGCACCGTGCGGCCATTCGGCTCTTCGAGGGCATTAACCGTCAGGACGATACGGCATGCATTGAACTGCTGCGTCCGGATGATATCCGCGCCAAATTCGAGCTCGACTTCCTGCGTTTTGCTGAAGCCATGGATATGGTCTTACCTGACCCCAAGGCATTGGAAGAACCCTATCCATCGGACCTGAAGTGGCTATCGCGCATTCGCGTTCTCGCCCGCCGCGCCAACCACGAAGAGCCGTTTGACCCGAAGGACTACGGCGCAAAGGTCGGCGAGATTATCACCAGTCACCTCTCGGTAACCGGTGTCCAGCAGTTGCTGGTAAAGTTCGATATTCTCGACCCGGCCTTCCGCCCACATCTGGAAAGCCTGCGGTCAAGTGATGCAAAGGCCGCCGAGATCGAACACGCCATACGCCAGGAAATCCATGTCCGCAGGGACGAAAACCCGACGGCATATGCCTCGCTTTGGGAACAGTTGGAGCGGATCGTCAATGACAGGCGGGAGGCTCGCATTTCCGCTGCCAGCGCTTTGACCAAGCTGGAAGCAATGATGGGGCAAGCCGCAGATATCCGCTCTGGCGCGTCGGGCAGGAGCGACGGCCTCACGGGAACAGCTGTCGCCATCCTTCCCTTCATTGATGCCGATTTACCCGATGCGGAGCGCACCCGGAGTGCAGCCAGCATCACCAAGGCACTCGAGGAGTATGTTGACGTTGTCGACTGGCACTACAAAGAGGACGTGCAGCGACAGATGCGCAGATCCATCAAGGAGCAATTGCGCAGCCTGGGATTGGCCCCGGACAAGGTTGAAGCCACGACGGCAAAGATCATGGATGTCGCCCGCGCAAGGTATACAGGATGACGGACGCAGCTCAGCATTCCATCGTCTTTGGCGGCGAAACCTTCGATTTCCTGATCGAGCGGACATCGCGCCGGAAAACCGTGGCAATATCTGTCGGCTTCGACGGGGTGCGCGTGCTCGCACCATCAGACTTGGACGATGACCGCGTCCTTGGCATCGTTCGAAAGAAAGGCGCCTGGCTGCTTCGCAAACAGGCAGCGTACCGCGAGCTTGGGGGACAGCCGGTTGCAAAGGAATTTGTCAGTGGCGAGACCTTTCTCTATCTCGGCCGTCAGTATCGCCTGAAGCTCATTCCCAACGAAACCGCCGTTGTGACCCGGGTTACCGCGAGAGGGTCAGCTCTGGTCGCGCCGGTATTGCCGAATACTGATGCATACGTTCAGCGCGCCACTGTTCGCAGTGGTCTCAGACACTGGTATCGCGCCCATGCGCTTCAGCATTTTCCAGTCCGTGCGCGAATGATCGCAGAGACGCTAGGCATTCCGACACCGATCGTCAAAGTCGTTGACCAGTCCAAACGCTGGGGAAGTTGCGATGCACGGGGACGCATCCGCCTAAACTGGCGGTTGGTCATGGCACCAATGCCCTTAGTGGACTACGTTATTGCCCACGAGGCTTGTCATGTTCTTGAGCACAATCATTCACGGCGATTTTGGCGGTCATTAGAAACGATCATGCCGGACTATGAAGATCGCCTGAGAAGGCTTGATCGAATGGGGCACCAGTTCATTTGGTGACGGCCACAGGTATGAACGACGAGTTGCTGCTTATGGATATGGCCGTAGGTTTGCTCCCGTCGAATGGCGCTACTTCGCACCGGCAAGGTCCAGGCCAATGTGGGCTCGGCTGACATCACTCACCGGTGAGGGCTGAGGCTGTGCTCGCATAGGCAGACTCGTCACGCAGCCTCCTCCAGTCCGCCGAGAAACTTCGCCATCAGGTCGGCGACCTGACGCTGCCGAAGGGTACGCAGGTTCCGCAGTTCATCGTCTGCTTCCACATTAGCGTCATTGTCCTCGAAACGTGCGACGGCAACGGGCCCGTCCCGACGGTAGGATTGATCGGGCTTATCATGGATGAAGCGGAGCCTGAGCTTCGCCAACGCCTCTCGCACGGCCTCAGCGTGCGTGCCCCCCAAGGCTTTCCGGAAAGCGTCAATCGCCGCATCCAGTCCACCGGGGTGATGTTCAAGGCAATAGACGAGATCGTGCGCGTCCTTGCGCGCATTTCGGTGATCGAATGCGAATGCCTTCAGACAGGTAAAGCTCACAATGTTGGCGTAGCGAACCGTCTCGGTTGCCAGTCCCGCGCCATCAAGTAGCTCCGCAGTCAGTTCGATCTTGTCGTGCAAATCGAAGACCATCGATGCGTGTGGGATATTGAGTGCAGAGACATTGCCTTCAGTCGGCAGCACCTTGACCTTCCCGCCACCCAGTTCAGGGTGCTCGGCGAGAAATTCGAGGATCATCGTCGCGCCCGTCTTTAGTCGCGCCTCCCACCGCCACGAAACCTTCACGCCTTTCTCATTCGTGCCTCGCTCGAAGCCCATCGCATGGAGGTTTTCCTCCAAGGTGCTGTAGGCTTGGGTATCGGTGAGGATGCCGACATCTACGACGACATCGACATCGCCGGTGCCGGCATGTTGAGGCACCTCGGGCGGTCGGGCAGCGACGAGGTAACGCGGCGTGAGGCCGCCGACGAGGAATACTGAGTCCTTCCAGGGCCCGAAGCCGCGGAGCAGCGTGACGAGCACACGCTCGCACGCTTCGGTTACGTCACCATCATAGGCGGCCATGGTCCTGGATTTGGTCATTATCCTGCCAGACGCTCGGATCGAAGATGATCGGCCATTTCCTTCGCGCGGCCGGATCCCTGAAGGAGATCGAGATAGACCTGAACTGGCGGTGCGTAGGCAATACCGTCGATGCGCTCGCCGATTACGATGTGCTGTCTACCGGCCTCCTCGATCACGCCGAGGTTCCAGCCTTCCGAGACAGGTCGCGCCTCAAGGCGTGAGAGGGCCTCATTTCGCGCACTTCCACCTTGGATGCGGCATTTGAGCTGCGAGATCGAGGAGAGGTAAGGCGCATAGACCTGCGCCGCGGCTTCCGCCGTGACCGCATAGCGCGCGTGCGCATCCCGGCATGCGTCGTCGAGCCGGCGCGCAATCTGTGCTGCGTCGCTGCCCGGAACATAGTAACGCTCGATCCGCAGCGGCTTCTGATTGACGATCAGGCGGGACCATTCGTCGAGAACCAGCCCTCGCTCGCGTAGGCGACGTAGCTTGGCCGGCCCCGCCCCCTCGACCTCAAGCCAGTCGCGGCGCTCCATTTCAGTCAACGTTTCCGATGCCGTCGCTGGTGATACGCCGGTATCTTCAGCAAGCTCCTTCACGCTTACCCAGTTCGGCGCCGCTTCGACGACCGCCTGGACGACGCGCGCCCGCTGACCTTGGAAGATCGAGCCGAACGCTCGATTCGCTTTCTTGGGCGGTGGGCGATCTATCAGGACATAAGCCCTCGCCGACGGGATGAAGAGCGAACCGCCGGGGTCGAAATAGCCGATGCTTTCCTGCTGCAGCACCTCGCGCGCGCCTTTCGAGATTGCGCCGGCGATTAACATTGCTACCTTCTCGACAGACCCGTTCATTCCATCGAGATACTCGCGGAGTTGCCAGATTTGCTGGCGCACATCCCTCGGGAAGAGCTCGCGCTTTGCCTCTACGACCAACTCAAAATTGTGGTTGTTGAGGCTTACGTCCAGGAGACCGTCAGGGACATAACGGCTGCTAATCCGGGCCTCACAATTGCGCTGGCGCACGGACGAACCCGGCAGCGCCGATATGGCGCGGCAGAGTTCATTCAGCAATTCATGCTCTTTGACCTCGATGTTTTTTTGCATATTTGATGTCCAGTGAATATCGGATTAATAGCGAATATTCAGGGAAAATGCAATATTCATTGACCAGTAAATTTGAGAGCCACATTTTGCAGAGTCACGGAATATTGCCTCTGATCCAGCCAGGGAATTCCTGCATGATTATGCGCTATATCCGATATGGCGATATTATCGGAAACAGCGCATAATCATGCAGGATGACAGAGCTGGCCCGCACCCCAAAGCAGCTTGGAAGCATCCTTCAGCGCGCCCGTAAGAAACAGGGGCTCACTCAGACAGAGCTTGGCGATCGGGCCGGGTTACGACAGGAAACCATCTCCCTGATGGAAACCGGCAATCCCGCGACAAGGTTGGAAACACTCCTGTCGGTCCTTGCTGCCCTTGACCTGGAATTCAGGATTGCCCCGCGCACGAAAGGTCGCGATTCTGACATCGAGGAGATTTTCTGAGGGCAGGTGTGGCGCCTGGGGAATTCCGCGTCCTGGGTTTCCAATACATGTGTCTGAAGGAGTCGACATGCGCGACCAATATGCCGGTGATGTCTCGGATTATCTGAAATTCAGCCTGCTGCGCGCGCTTGTCCGGGAGCAGGCGCCACTGGCAGCGGAGGGTGCCGCTGACCGCCTTCTCGGAATCGCCTGGTATTATGTGCCCGGCGATGATGGCAGGCCAGATGGGCGCCATACTGAATATCTGACCGATCCGTTGTGGCGGGCGCTGGACCCGGGCTTGCATGACGGCTTGCGATCCCTGCCGGCACGAAGCCTCGCCGCCCTTGAGGCTGCGCCGATCTGGCCGGAGGCGACCCTGTTCCACCGTATCCCCGTTCCCGGCCGGAAGCAGCGTCAGGTTTGGCACGCTGCCAAGGCGGAATTTCTGGACACTGCAGATCTGCTGTTCCTGGACCCCGATAATGGCATTGCCGCTGCCGGCGGCGCTGCCGGACCCAAGCACACTTCCATGGCCGAGATCGCCGCGTTGCGGCGCACCGGCCGATGCCTGGTGATCATCACATTCCCCGGCCGGAGGCCGCATGCGGAGCTGGTCGATGAGCTGCATCACCGGCTGAGAACAGAGGCCGGGGCAAGCGCCGTCGCCGCACTGCGCACCAATGTCTGCGTCCCGAGTGCGCCCGGCGAGAATGTCTGCTTTTCCAAATTGCGGCGTACCACGGAATGACCGGCTTGGGGGGCGAATCCCGAACGGCAGCTTGTCGGGCGTTCTCGCCAGAACCGGACAGACGGCTTCCGGCCCATTGTGGTCTTTCAGGAATGGATTGCCGGTGCCCAGAATCCGACGTTCCTGATCGAATGGATGGCTCCTCTAGACGTGGCTCTATGACCATAATCGTATAGGTGGTGCCGGGGTCGTCCATCTCATCAAGTCAGATGTATTGTCGTTCGCAAAATCACCACAGCAGCAAGCGTTGTCCCGGCATGCCCTTGTCATCGTACAGCACATGGACGTGGATGACCGCCCAGCGCTTGGTGATGCGGCCAATGAAGCGGAGCGGCAGATCCTGCGGCGCTCTCAGCGTGTGCTGGCGCAGGCGTTCGTCCATCATCAGCAGCGGACACGCCACCATCTGCAGCCCGACCATCTGGGAGAGCCCCCATCGCATCGCCCTGGCGTTTGCGTAGTGCACGCGGGACAAGGCGTCATCGCAGATGACGGCGCGTTGCGGCATCTGGTTCAGCAATTGTGTGACGATATGCCGAGGGGCCTTCAGCGGCAGCGGTGCGGGCTTCCGGGCGTCCCTGGCCCCAGCCTGGCTGGGCATATAGAGAACGACGCCCGCTTCCCCTGTCGAGGGTGCACGGAACCGCACGGGTGCCGAGTAACGTCCCTCTGGTGACTGGGTCAAGACTGCCTCCCTGCGCAGCCCCGACCAGTCGGGATGCTGCCGTTCAGATGAGACCTTTCTATATCCTGATCGCCGTCCTTTACCGGCAAGGGCAAAAGCATTAACCGGATGCTATTCGAAGTACTCCCTTCGGATTTTTAATTATGCCTTCCATAAATAAATGGCCTGTTATTTTTAATATTTTTTTGGAACTAAACTTTAAATTGAGTGTTAAGCACTGTTTTTTTTGCCTTTCGGTTGTCCAAAAGAAGTACCTCTAAATATATAATAAAAACTAATCTAAATTAGTTCATCTTTTCTTACCTGGAAATATGCTGCGAATAGTTAAGACACCCCCGAAATCGTGCCGATGGTTGACCTCTGAATTCTGGGAAAACGTGAGAAGCATGAGAGTCAATAGTTGGGAAAGAGACGAAAGATATCGTCAGTGTAATGTGCAGTCCAGATCAGAATAGAATATGGGAAGCAAAGAAATGTTGAAATTAATGCTGCTGGAATCAAACAAGCTGTTCCGCGAAGGTCTGAAGCGTCTTCTCTATGAATCAGGGTTTGATGTCTGTGTCGAGGAATCAACATTGGCTGGTGCGCTCGATGGGCTCGTGATCAACGAAAATCTTGATCTGCTTTTGTTTGATCCCTGCGAATTGCCAGGACAAAGCGATGGAGAATCGAGCGAGCTCTATCTTCAGCTGCGCCGTGCCGCCCCCAATACCAAGCTTGTGGTCCTCACCACCCGTATCTGCCCCCAGGTATTCGGCACTGCCCTGGAATCGGGTGTTGATGGCTTCCTGCTGAAGAACATGTCGGCCGATGCGCTGGTCCGGTCACTCCAGCTGGTGATGATTGGCGAGAAGGTATTCCCGACCACTCTTGCGGCGGTCCTGGTGTCGGGTGGTTTCGGGGCGATTTCCGCAGCCCGCACGGCCCATTCGATGAAGGGCTTGTCCGACCGGGAAATTCAGATATTGCAGTGTCTGCTGAACGGCTATCCCAACAAGCTGATCGCCAATGAGCTGCATATCACGGAGGGTACCGTGAAGGTGCATCTGAAGGGCATCCTGTCCAAGATCAATGCCCGCAACCGCACCCAGGCCGCCATCTGGGCGATGAACAATGGCCTGGGCGCGTCACCGTCACCTTCCGCGTGATGGATGTCGCTCGCGGGGGGCGGGGGAGCGGTTACTCTGCAGGCCCCAGCGAGGCGAGCTGGCTGATCCAGGCGTCAATGCTCGGTGCGCGGCTGTCCATGGGCGTTACGCCGGCATGAATGGGCAAGCCGACGGGATCGATCATTCCGACCCATCGGGAAAAGGCATGGGAACTGGCAGCAATGCCATAGCCCAGCCCGGCCGGCCGGAATGACTGGACCAGATAGGGCTGCACAGGCGAACTGACAAACGCCTGGCCGCTGGGGCCGCGCTCCACCGTCACCAGCGCGCCCGAACGATCGCGCAGCAGGTTTGTGGGCGTGCTGTTGCGCAGCTCCTGGTTCAGGATGGCCTGGCGATAGGCGGTGCTCATGCCAACGCTGCCGCCGCCGCCACCCAGCCCCCCGCCGCCGACGGAAATGCCACCGCCGCCGAACCGGAAAGGCTGGTTGTTGAGGCCCTGGGCCTGGGCGCCCGTGGGTGCGAAAACCCCGGCGATGCCGGTCGTTACCAGGCCAGCCATCACGATGAAGAGTGGGAGAATCCGTTTCTTCGCCATCATCGATCTCCTTAATTGCTCTGATGCGTGCTTGCTTTTATGTAGCCGCTCGGCTCCGGGATGCGATGCAAATTGCCGTCACTACCTCGTAAGAGTGCCCGTTTAAGAGTGACCGTCCCGCTATCGCTTATCCATCATACGTGATTATCCAGCAGCCGGCGCGCGAGCTGCGGCCGGTCCAGGGTTTCACGGCCGGGCTTCAGATCGGGATGGGGGGCTACGCCCTGCTGCAGGGCGAAAATCGCCGCCGCCGTGCGGTTTCGCAGGCCCAGCTTGTTCAATAAGGCGCGGACCAGCATTTTCACATAAGCCTCGTTGCGGTCGATAACGCCGGAAATCTGGCGATTGGTGCCACCGGCCAGAACACAGCGCAACACCATGATCTCCGTCTGTGTCAGTCGTTCCAGCCTTTGCCTTTGCTTGCTGCGGAACGAGTCCATCACCGTGGCCGGCAGTGTCAGATAGCCGGCGCGCGCGATGGAAAGCGTTGCCGACAGGCGGCACATCGGCTGCTCGCTCATCAGGATGCCGTGAAACGGGCAGCGCCGTTCGAACAGCTTCGGCAGATCCTGTTGCCGGGCGAGCGCTACCACCAGGCGATTCGTCAGCGCCTCGGTCTGTGCCGGGGAAAGCGGGCGTGCCGCCCGCAGCAACTCATCCGCATCGACGAACAATACGTCGGCCATCAGCGCCGCCTCGGTCCAACTGCCATCATGACCGGGACGCCGGAAGTCGATGACAGTCAGCCCCTCCGCACCCAGTTCAAGCATCAGGTCGTAGGCGCTGTCTTGTCGACGTGTAACGACGAAGGCTGTCGGTGCTGCCTTCATGCCAACCACCCTCAGGTTCAGGTGTGGAGCAGATGAGCCTGCTCTACATGGGCCAATGTACCAATTCTGCCTCAATTAATTGCATGTATCGATACACTATTAAGGTGTAAATGTTATTAATTCAGAATTATAAGTAGCAAAAAACTGTAAAACAGCCGTTATTTATTTTATAAAAAATAAGTAAATACCCCAAAAGAAATAGAATTTTCTATTTGTGTCTTAAATTACCACTTCTACTCGCATCTCTTTTTTGCGGTCTGATCGTATCATCACTTCATCGCTATTCGGACATGTGGCCGGGTCAATCGTCATCCTGCCGTCCGTTGAAAAAGGGGATGAACCCGTGAAGACGCAACGAATTTTAATGGCCATGAGCATGACGGCTCTTCTTGGTGCCTGCCAGGCCAGTGCCACGAAAGATCATGTCGAGCCAATCTTCACCGCCCCGGTGACGAACAACTCAACGCCCTATACGCGCTGCCTTGCCTCCCTGCAGAAAGTCCCGGGCAATAATCTGCCGGTCTTCGCGGTGGGCGAGGTGTCCGACAAGACCGGACAGATCGACCGGGAAACCTATTCCCACGTGTTGAGCCAGGGCGTCTCCGAAATGGTGATGAGCGCCCTCTATAAGACGGGCAAGACCCGGCTGGTGGAGCGCTTCGATCTTCGCGTGCCGCTGGCCGAGATGAAGATGTCCGAGCAGAAGCTCACCAACCGCCCGCTGAACACGGCGACGCGGCCGATCCGGGCCAGCGATTTCGTGCTGCTCGGGGCGCTGACGGAGCTGAATTACAACATCGTCAGCAGTGGTGCAGGCCTCTGGGTCGCCGGTATCGGCGCCGGGGTGCGCACGGTCATCATCAATGTCGGCCTGGATCTGCGGGTGGTGAATTCGCAGACCTTCGAGGTCGGCTACGTCAGCACGCTGCAAAAGCAAATCTACGGAATTGAGGTCGAAGCGAACGTCTTTCGTTTCTTCGGCACACAGCTCGTCGAGTTCGATGCGGGTCGTATTCAGAACGAACCGCTTCAGCTGGGCGTGAGGTCCGTCGTTGAGATGGCCGTTTACCAGATCATGACGGAGTTTTTGGGTCTTCCTCGGGATGAAATGTGTTCGCTCGAAGAGACCAACCAAATGGACCGCTACCTGGAAAACCGTACAGCTAAGGAGAGTTAACTATGACTAGCAAATTCAAAGGCGCCCTGCTCGCAGGCGCATCCGGTCTCGCCGTTGCGTTCGTTATGACGGCACAGCCGGCCCAGGCTTTCGACAAGGTTGACTGGACCTGGAATGCCGACGTGACGCAGCGTGTTCGCGCCAATGTCGACATCAACATCGCCCTCGACCCGACGGGTCTGGCCATGGTGGAGGATCTTCAGGTCTCCATCGGCGACCTCACGGCCCGCTCGGTCGTGAACGGCGTGAACAACAACCAGCCGAACACCGGCGGCACTGGCCCGCAGGTCGTCGATCTGGGCATCCTGGAATTCACCGGTACCCGCGATCTGCAGTCCGGTGAAGTCACCAGCACGGGCATTGCGACTGACGTGGCCAACGAGAGCACTTTCTCCAATGGCACCGTCAACACTCTGGGCGACGGCGTGACGATGAACTTCGACCTGGGCACCATCACGGTTGCTGCGCAGCCGGGTACTGGTTCATTCAATGCCCTGTCTGACCTGCCGGAAGTTATCAGCGCCGCCACGGCGGTTGCCAATAACACCAGCATCCAGGCCGATACCTCGGTGCAGCTGCACGAAGGCCAGTTCGCCATGGGCAGCAGCAACGTCAGCGACTCTGATGCCAACAGCCTGGGCGAGCTCGGTGTGGTCCTGGCCAATGGGGACGTCAATTCCAACCTGATCGGCGCCGCGCTCATCGGCACCGGTGCTCTGACCGGCGCCATCAAGCCGGCCGCCATCAGCGCCGTCTCGTCTGTGGCGAACGTGCTGAATGCCTCGGTTGACAGCGCTGCTACCGCTGTGGCCAACAACCTGACCGTGACGGTGGAAGCCGTTGGCGACGATCGCGCTCTGATCGCCGACGTCGTCCAGGTCGCCATCGCGGATGTGTCCGCGACGTCGTCCGTCAGCAACCTGAACGTCAACAGCTACACCAATCTGGGCCGTCTCGACGCCCCGATGGTCAGCTCTGTCGCCAGCGCGCTGGGCAACAACAAGTCGATCACGGTTCGTGCCCCGGTGGTCGTCGTTACCCCGTAAGGCCAACACAGGGAACGGGGGAGAAATCCTCCGTTCCCTCTTTTCTTTCAGGAGGATGATATGTCCAGAATTTCCCTGCAGCCATTGCGCCTTGCCGGCTTTGCCGCGGGTCTGCTCATCGCCAGTACCGGCGTCTCGCAGGCCCAGCAGATGGGCAAGGCCGCCTGGGACTTCACGCCCCGCTCCACGTCCTTATCCGCACAGTTCGATTTTCAGGGCCGCATGACCGAGACCGCTGCCGCCATGGGGGCGCTGCAGCAATATGTGACGAACTACAATTCCAGCTCCACCTCGATCGGCAATCTGAACGAGATCAACCAGATCCTTTCCGAAGGGTCAAACGGCTATCTCGACACAAATTCCCTTCAGGACAGCAACGGTAGCCAGGATTCCGCAGCGGATACCGATGTGAAGATCGACAATTCCCTCAGTGTCGTGCGGCGACGCGAGCCGGGTACGCCCCCGCAGCCCGCCGTCCGTTAACCAGCCGAATAATCAGGAGAGGAGAAAACCATGCGCTTTATCGCCAAATGCCTGGGCCTGTTTGCGGTCATCGCCCTCATCCTGGTGGCTACATGGGAAACCCGCGCTCAATCCACCGGCCCAGGCAAGGCCGAGGCCGACAGGATCGTCCAGAACCTGATCATCGCCGCCAAGCAGGGCGATCCGCAGGCCCTGTTCACGCTGGGCAGCCTGGTTCTGACCGGCAAGCTGCAAGGCGAGGCGCCGGCCAAGGCCGTGCCGATGTTGACCGAGGCCGCCAATCGCGGCCATCCCGACGCGGCCTTCGTCGTCGGCATGCTGTATTACAAGGGCACCATCGTGCCGGGTGACAAGCAGCGCGCCCAGCAATATCTGAAGATCGCCTCTGGCAAGAATCACCCCGAGGCGCAGAACATGTTGGGCCAGATGCTGTATCGCGGCGACGGCATCCCCGCCGACCCGAAAGCGGCTCTGGCCATGCTGCAAAAAGCGCAGCAGAACGGCTCCGACGCGGCGGCCGTCAATCTCGGTACGCTCTATGTCGAGGGCAAGGGCGTCAAGCGCGACCCGGCCAAGGCGCTGGCGTTGTTCCGGCGGGGTGCCGAGGCCGGCCTGCCGGGCGGCCAGTATAATCTCGGCTGGATGTATCAGCAGGGCGAAGGCGTGAAAGCCGATCCTGTTCAGGCGGCGCAATGGTACGGCCTGGCGGCAAAGAGCGGCTATCCCTCCGCTCTTTACAATCTGGGCCTTCTGCATCTGCACGGCGCGGGCGTTGCCAAGGACATGGTGGAGGCGATGAAGTTCTTCATGCTTGCGGCCGCCAGCAACGAGGATATGGCGGTGAAAAGCCGGGCCAGTGGCGCAGTGCGCGAGCTGGCGGGTGCCCTTGGCGAGACCCAGGTCTCCGATGCGTCCGAAGCCGCCAAGATGTGGGCCATGCGCAACCAGTGGGCCCAGCGGCAGTAATGCCCTGCGGCCCCGGCGGGCGCCCCTGTGGATGACACAGGTGGGCAGCCCCGGTGAAAACAGCAGCGCCGGCTCCCGCGGTACTGCTGTTTTTACTGCGTTTAGGGGCAAACCCTACCGCAACAGCGGCCCGTCATGATCGAGATAGGTCGCGTCGAATCCAGCCAGTTCAGCCAGGGCATCGATATTGTGGAAGGTCACCCGGCCCCTCTGAAACGTGACCAGACCGTCGTGGCGCAGGGTTCGCAGGACCCGGTTCACATGCACGGCGCTGAGCCCCAGCGCATCGGCAAGAAGATACTGTGAAAGCGGGCAGTCAAATCCCGTCCGGTCGCCCTGACCCACCAGCATCAGCCGCGCGCTCATTTCCAGAAGGAAATGCGCCATGCGCTCTTCGCCGTTGCGGCGGCCGATGCTGACCAGATGCTCCACCACCATCGCCTCATCGCGCGATGCAGCCCAGAGGACGGCTGTCGCCAGACGCGGCGCGCGCTGGAAGGCATCCAGCAAATCTGTCGCCAGGATCTCCGACGCTTCGATCTTCGTGACGGGTTCGACATTGTGGTCCGATGTGCGGAACAGGATGCTGCGCAGACCGAAGAAATCTCCCGGAATCTGGAAATCCACGATTTGCCGTGTGCCGCCTGGCAGCATCTTGTAGGAACAGGCCCAGCCCTTGGCGAGGACATAGGCAGACTGGTCAGACTGTCCCTGATGCACCAGATCCTTGCCGGCCACAAACCGGCGTCGTCGGCGGTGGAGCGCCTCCAGCGTTTCCAGTTCTGTGTCGGTAAGCAGCACGAAAGAGCCAAGCTTTCGGGCAAGAGGGCTGTCTGCGATCTGCATGGGTTCCTCGTCGATAACGAGCGCTATCATTGAGTCGCCCTTCCACAGCGGGCGACCCTGCCGGAAAAAGAACCTGACCATCCTGCTCTGAAGCAGTTAATCATATTTTTTTTCTGCCATTATGGCGATGCGATTCAGGCGCAATCTGCGCATCTTCGTAGAAAGCAGTACTCCAATGTCCTTACTCAACGATGTATCCGGGACGGCAGCGCTCACGATCTGCGAGTCGCTGCTGCTGGCACTGAATGATCGGAAAATCCTGCCCGAGACCGAAATTGTCGGAATTCTTGAGGACGCCGCAGCGGCGCATGCGAATGTGCCGGATACTGACCCGAAGTCGGATCTGCATGCGGCCGTCGTCATCCTGATCAACAATATTCTGGCTGGCGGGAATTCCGTTCGCCGCCGCTGAAATACGGCGACAGGGCGCCCGGATGACAGCAGGCTTTCGGCCCTGGAGAAGGTCATGACGGGTGTGGGCATCGCGTCCCTTCTGATCATCTGATGCCAGAGCTGCGCGACAGCGCAGTGTTGGATTGCGTTCCCTACGCGCACGACTGGTTGCGCCACGCGCTCAGCGCCGTATGTGTCGGCTCGTCGAGCCTGATAAACACTCGTTGAGTGTCTTGTCTTCTAGCGACTCCGTCCAGCTCGCGCACTGATGCAGGTTAGCTGTCAGCCCGCATGGCGCGCCAACTCGCACTCTTGACTCCTCAAGAACGGAAACAACACAAGCTATCCCTGACGAAAATTTACAGGCTCAATTCGATAATAATCAGATAATCGAGCTGACCTAGCCCAACGGTCTGCACTGCCCCACGGATCGAACGCAGTTTGCCGATAGAGATATCTCTCCCTCGCTCAAAGCTACTCTCGGTGGATTCACGCCCCCGCAACCAAATTAAGCCCGCAATGTCATAGACTTGCGGGCTTTGGCGTGTCTGGGCCACAGCCCCGGCCGGCCGGCGTGGAAGCACTATGGAAGCAAGCGGAAGAGGAAATAGGAGGGGTTGGTGCGCTATTGATATGTCCCCAGGGTGGGCAGAGTGGGGCTAAATGTAGACATTGCGGCCTCTGCCAATAGCTGACATTTGCTAATTAACTACGATGTGTTGCCGCGTTTATTCGCAAGCCTACCCTTTCGGTTGCGGCGCGAATCTAGAATGTTACTCCTGATGCTCGTCTACCGGTGAGGCCAGCATTGCAATCAGTTTCTCGCGTTGCTTCGCAGCCCACTTAAGGAACAGCGCCCCTGTGGGTGTCGCGAACATTGGCTTCACGGTTTGCAGAAATGTCTCGTATTCGTCTTTCGGGAGGCAGCTCGCTCCCCACAAAAAGCGCTGACATGCATCCCATTAACAACAACCGCGTTCGGCGGTATCTCACCGACGTCGTGGGAGCCGAGGAGGCGCAGGTATTTACCTGGTATCGTCACTGGGTGCAGCAAGGGCTCTCCAGCCTCGAGGAACAGCTGGCGCAGCGGCCGGTGCAGTTCCGGTTCTGCTTTGGCGGACAGCCCGGCCTGGCCGATGCCTGCCTCGTTCCGCAGATAGACAATGCACGGCGGTTTGACTGCGACCTGTCGCCCTATCCCCGCCTAGTGGCGGTCGATGCCGAGTGCCGCACCCTTGAGGCCTTCAGGCAAGCGGCGCCGGCGATGCAGCCGGATTATCCAGAAGAATGAGGGCGCCCTGACCTAAGCTCCGATGAGCCTGCGGCGGATAGAAGATGACATTCCGAACTTCTTTATGGTGGCCCCGGCCTGTATGGGCGATGCGGCCCCACCACCGCCTTCGTCCGTGCCATGCCCTGAGGTCGGCCCGCTTGTGGCCGCACGCATTATTCCGTTCGGGGCATGTCGTAGAGCTTCTCGATCAGCGGTGCGATCAGGGAGAGGGGCGTATCGATCAGGCCGCCATCCGCATTCAGGTAGTCTCGCAGTTTTTCGCTGAGCTGGACTACCCGGCTTCCGGAAATGCCTATGGCCAGCAGGGTCTGGCACAGGATTTCCGGCTCGTCCGGAATATAGCGGCTCAACCCCATCAGCGCCTTGGGCGCCACCGGGTCGGCTCGCAGGCACAGGATACGTGACGCGGTGGGGCGCATGTCCAAATCGTGGCTCGCCGCGCCGTTGAAAATGCCGAACAGGGCCAGAGCCGGGGCGGGCGGTATCTGCAGGCTGAAGCTGATGAACATCTCATCCTCGGCATTGATCGCCAGCGCCAGCACATTGCGTCCGATCCGCTGCAGGGCGCCGGTCATCACCAGCAAGCCATCCGGCAGGTTTTCCTCATAGCGCATCGCCATACCGGTTCCGGTATCAGGCGTTATCGTCAATATGCCAACTAGAAGCCAGCCGCGCCGGCTTGGCGCCCAGGCCTGGGAGATCGCCAGGTAACGGCCGGCCAGATAAGCCGGCGGCCGCGTCGTCGAGGATGGAGCCGGGGCAGGGATCAGGGATGCGGGCTGTATCGTCCGGCTTGCGGGAACAAGGGCTGTTGCCTGGCCCAGTTCCTCGGCCAGCGCGCCGCGCCGGGGCTCGATCATGGCGCGGAACTCGGCAAAACTGCAGTTGCGCACAGCCTCCCCGGTAACCGGCAGGTCGAGCAGCCGGGCGATGTCCTCGTAGATGCCGGCATCGCGCGGGCTAGAGCGGCCCTGCAGCCATTTATAGGCGCGTTGCGGGTCATAGCCGGTCTGCGGATTCAGCGCCTTGAAGCGGGCATACATCTCCTTCTGCGTTGCACACCCGGTGATGATCTGAACCAGACGAAGCTTCTGTTGAAAATCAATACTCATCGGCACCTGGTGGTCAAAAGGCAAAGTTGCACGCGATTCCAATTTCCAAAATTGGAATTTGGAGGGTGGCACCTATGAGCGTGATTTCAAGTAGAATAATTTATGATTGGTTTCTCGGTATATAAATTTCTGTAATAATTTCTAAAATAAGAGTGATTTTCTGCTTTGCAGAGAGCGAGTGAAATCCCTGAATAATGCGCGGTTTTCAATATAAGATTGATCGCATGAACTGGTAATTTTATCTTTTTTGGAAGTGCGCTTTTCTTCTTCTGCAAATTCTCCGTTAATCCGCGCCATGAACTGAACTGCGGATTCCTGGGAGACGCGCACATGGCCACCTATAGCGTCGCAACCGAAGCGGAGCTGCGCGCCGCGCTGGCTGCCCAGCAGAATGGCGACAGCATCATTTTCACCGCCAATATTTCGCTGGCGACGGACGATCTGCAGGCGGTCACCACCGCGCTCACCGTCGATGCCGCCGGCTTCACCCTGTCGGGCGGCGCGCTGCGTATCGGCGATGGCGGCACGGCCGGCAGCCTTACCGGCGGCGTGGGGGCCGCGGCGACCGGATATAGCGGCACCATTGGCGATACCGGCAGCGTGGGCACCGCATCGGCGGCGCTTGCCGGGGCCGGTGCGACGCTCGCCATCGGCACGGGCAGCACCGTTACCGGCGGCACCGGCGGGGCGGGGCGCGCGCTGGTTGCCGGGGATGCGCAGAGCGTCACAAGCACCACGCTGGGCATCAATGGTAACCTGGATCTGGGCGGTCAGGGCTTTGCCCTCACCGACCAAATACTTGTGAGGCTTGGCTTTTTCCACGCCGCCAATCCGCTCAGTTTGAATGGTGAAACTCTTGCGTCCCTTGCCGCCGCGATTGCGGCCCATATCCCGACCATCTCGGTCAGCGCCACCACCACCGGCATCAACGACACGCTGACCATCAGCCAGGGCACGACGGTCATCGAGACCATCACCTTGGCGAACAATATTGGCACCCCGATGTCGGGTCTGGGCTTTGCGGGACCGTTCCCCCAGGTGATCGCGCCCTTGTTCGAGGATGGCGGCGTCGGCGGCACCGGTGCTTCGGGCGCTGCCATCGCTGCTGCGGGCGCGGGCGTTTTCGAGATTGCCGGCACGCTTCGCGGCGGTGTCGGCGGCGCCGGCGGTGGCACGCTGTTCCGTAGTGGCGATGGCGGTACTGGCGGTGCCGGCGGTGCCGGTATCAGCCTTGGGGCCGGCGCCTCGGCCACCATCACCAATTCCGGCACGATCGAAGGAGGTGTCGGCGGCGCGGGGGGCGCTGGTCCCGTTGATGGCAGTCTCGGTCATTCTGCACAGCTCGGCAATGCCGGCGCCCATGGCGCGGGCGGGGTCGGCATCACCGGCAGCGGGCTGACCATCACCAACAGCGGCACCATTGCCGGCGGGCTGGGCGGGGACGTCACGACGCGCGCCAATGCCATCGACTTTACCGGCGGCACCAACACGCTGACGCTGGAGACCGGCTCCAGCATCACCGGCAATATCGGCCTTGCCGGCGCGCTGGAACTGTCGAGCGCCATCACCATGACGATGGCCAATGTCATCACCGGCACCGGCGCGCTGGAGAAGACCGGCGCGGGCGTCCTGACGCTGAGCGGCGCCAATACCTATACCGGCGGAACCACGGTGTCTGCAGGCACGGTGAAGCTGTCGGGCGGCGTTGCCCTCGCCAATGGCGGTGCGGTGACAATCGCCTCCGGCGCGGTGCTGGATATGGACGGCACGACGGAAACCATCGGCACCCTATCGGGCGCGGGCAGCGTGTCGCTGGGCGCGGGAAGCCTGACCACCGGCGGTACCGGCGCCACCAGCTTCAGCGGCGTTATTTCGGGCAGCGGCGGTATCGCCAAGACCGGCACGGGCACGCTGACGCTGAGCGGCGCCAACAGCTATACCGGCACGACGATGATTTCGGCCGGCACGCTGGCGGTAACGGGATCGCTGGCCGGCGCGTCAGCCGTCACCGTGGCGTCCGGCGGCACGCTGGGCGGCTCCGGCACGGTGGGCGGCGTGACCGTGCAGAGCGGTGGCACCATCGCGGCCGGCACCAGCCCCGGCATTCTGAAAACCGGCGACCTCGCGCTGGATGCGGGCGGCACCGCCAGCTTCGAGCTAGATGGCACCACCGCCGGCATTCAGTATGACCAGATCGATGTCACTGGCACGGTCGACCTCGGCGGCGCCACGCTTATGCTTGAGATCGGCTATGCGCCAGCCAGCAATGCCAGCTTCATCCTCATCGAGAATGACGGTGTGGATGCCATCACCGGCATTTTCGACGGACTGGCAGAGGGCGCCACGGTCACGGCCAGTGGCTACAACTTCACGGTCAGCTATGCGGGCGGTGACGGCAATGACGTGCTGCTGACCTACGCCGCCCCCACGCCGCCCCCGGCTCCAGTGCACGATTCCGATATCGTCCTCATCCATAACCAGCCGACGTCGATCCGCCTGACCGGCACCGGCGGCAACGACATCCTTTCGGGCAATATCGGTAACGACACCATCAGCGGCGGTGCCGGCAACGACATCCTGTCCGGCAATGATGGCAATGAGTTCATCGATTTGACTGGCGGCGGCAACAATTGGGCGCAGGGGAATCGTGGCAGCGACACCATTATCGGCGGTGCCGGCAGCGACACCATCCGCGGCGGCAAAGGCCATGATTCGATCAGCGGCCAGGGTGGTGACGATGTGCTTTACAGCGGCCAGGGCAATGACACGCTGGAAGGTGGGGCCGGCGCCGATCTGTTCGTGCTGAAGGGATTCGATCCGGCCTTCCCCGGCGCGGCCCTGGCGCCGACTATCCTCGATTTCCAGCCAGGGAGCGACCGTCTGGCAGTGGAGGGGGCTACCCTGGCGGAACTACAGGCGGCTATTGCCGGCCAGACCGTCACCGACAGCGGCATCATCCTCTCCGTCGTCGGGGCCAGCATCACCCTGCTCGGCATCAGTCAACTCACCGCCGCAGATATCGACGCCGCCTTCTATGCCTGAGGCGGCCGGTGTCCTTCAGCCGAAGCGCGTGCGCCGTCCTGTCCGGTATTGTTCAGGTGCCATTGACGGGGAAATAGTCATCGGTCGGCAGCATGCCTGACATTCGTCTGCGATAAGCAGCCATTTCGTATTGGCCCATGGCTAGATCCCGCATAGGACTTTCGCAGAACGAATGGTTATTTATTTATGAGATGAGTATGAAGTGGTATTTGAATTAATTCAGATTCAGTAGAATTTATTCCAAAGACTTTGAAGATGGAATGTTGTAGGAGGATTTGTGAAGAAGGTCAATTTTGATCATAATTCATCAAAATCGACCATAATTCACTTGAATTGATCATTATTCATTAATTCTCTGTTTATTTTTAACTTCGTATATTCCCCGCCGGCAAGGCTGATGGATTGTCGGCCTGCATGCTGAGATCGTGCATAGGGGAACAAGAAAATGAACGTAAAGCCGGTCGTCGAGGGACGCTCAACCACATTGATCGTGACGTCTGCGGAGGATTTCGCGGACGGCAACGCCGCTACTTATGAGTTGGATGCCTCGGATGGGGCAGGCCTAACCCTGAAGGAGGCGCTGTACTGGGCGCAAGACGGCTACACCATCGTCTTCGCGTCGGACGTCACGCAGATCACGCTCGACAATCCGCTGGAGATCAGCAAGCAGGTTACCATCGATGGCGGCGGCACCGTGTCGATCACCGGCAAGGGAGTGCGGGTCCCCGTTGGGGTCGCCGACGACAAGGGCGGCGCCGTGCTGCAAAACATCATCCTCAAGGACATATCCGTCGTCGGCGATGAAATCATCGACAATAACGGTGTCCTGACCCTGCGCAATGTGACGATAGAAAACGCGATCGTCGACGTTACGGCAGATAACGCGACCGGCTTGGGGGTGGCCAATTTTCACAATGGCACGCTGTATGTGGAGGGCCTAATGATCAGTGGCACCGCGGTATCTACCGAAGGTGCTTCTTCTGCCGCGTATGTCATGCGCAACCAAGGCGTGATCCACGTCGCGGAAGGCGGGCTGACGCTGATCGACAATACCAGCCAATCGGACCAGTCAGCGGCGAATACCTTTTTCAATCTCAGCTTCGCCACGATCAATGTTTACGGTGAAGATCTCATTCAATTCACCGGCAATCACGCGAACGAAATACCGGACAATGCGATTTTCAATGCGCAGCCGTTTGCCGCCTCGGATTACACGCCGCCGAGCGGCGGGGCCGATGCCGGCGGCGTGACCGTCGATTTCACGGAAGGCGACGCGGCGGTCCTGATCGCCGAGGAAGCGACCATCGTCGACGAGGACAGCGCCGACCTGGCCGCACTTACCGTCACGCTCGACAGCGTCGATGACGGCAGCAGCCTGTCCATCGACGAGGATGCGCTCGCGCAGGTCAATCCGGCGATTGCTGCCGCCTATGACCCGGCGACGGGGATATTGACGCTGACCGCCGCCGATGGCGCTCCCGTCGCGGACTTCGAGGCGGCGCTGCGCCTGGTCGCCTACGCAAATGCGGGCGACGACCCGCAGAATCGCAGCATCAGCATCGTGGCGACCGACATGGAGGGGGGCGACAGCGAGCCCGAGATTGTCACGGTCGCGGTCGCCGGCGTGAATGACGCCCCGACGCTGGAGGCCGATGGCAGCACCGGCCAGACGGTGGGCGCCGGCCTCACCAGCGGCGGGGTCGCGCTGTTCGACAACAGCGTCATCGATACCGTCGAAGCCGGGCAGAAAATCTCCGAAATCCTGCTGAAGGCCACCGGGCTGGCCGATGGCGCGTCCGAAATTCTCACAGTCGACGGTACGGATGTGGCCCTGACCGACGGCAATAGCGCCGGGCCGACGAGCAACGGGCTTGTGATTGAGGTGGCGCTCTCGCACGGCGAGGCGACGGTCAGCATCCTCGCTTCCAGCCCGGTGGAAGTGCAGACCATGGCCGACATCCTGGACGGCATCGTCTATCGGAACGAAGCGAGCGCCGCCACCGGCAGCCGTGACTTCAGCCTGACCGGCATCAAGGACGATGGCGGCACCGATGATGGCGGCGTGGATAGCAGCCCGCTCAGCGACATCACCACGTCAATCGAGATCAAAGCGGCGCCGGTGATCAGTCTCGGCGGCGGGACGCCCAGCTATGGCGGCATGATCAAGAACGGGCAGGACGTCCCTTCCGACAGCCTGACCCAGATCAACAATCTGATCGTCAGCGACGACGGCAAGTCGGTCTATGTCGGCAGCTTCTATGGCGTGGCGCAGTTCGACCGCGATACGGGTAGTGGCCAGTTGACCTTCAAGCAGATGCTGACCGATGGAGAGAATGGTCACGATTCCATTTTGAACAGCACGGGGCTGTCCCTGTCGCCCGACGGTCTCTCCCTCTATGTGGCGGCGAACAGCGATGGCGGGCTCAACCTGTTCGACCGGGACGCGGCAACCGGGGATTTGACCTTCAAGAGCGTCATCCTCGACGACAATGTTCCGTCGCTGCAATCGGTGCGGACGGTCATCGTGTCGCCGGACGGCGCGCATGTCTACGCCGCCAGCGGCTATGACGGAAACATCACCAGCTTCGAGCGCGACCCGGCGACGGGCGAATTGACCTATATCGGCTCCATCCCCGATATCCTGGGAACCTCCGCCTCCGAATCCCTGGCTTTCTCGCCAGACGGGCTGACATTGTACTCCGTCAGCTTTCATGAAGACGCCATCGCCATTTTCACCCGCGATGCCGATACCGGCGCACTCACCCATGCCGGTTCCATCAAGCATGGCGATGAGGTGAACTCCGTTACCGTGGAGGGCATGGATGGCTCGACCGCTGTGGTCGTCTCCCCCGATGGCGAGCACGTCTATGTCGCCAGCAACAACAGCAGCACCATTGCCGTGTTCGACCGAGGCGGCGATGGCAGCCTGAGCTTCAGCACCGCCATCTATAATAATGGCCCCGACGGTAATATCGGCTTGATGTTCCCGAAGAACCTGACCATCTCGCCGGACGGCGATTTTCTCTACGTCGTCTCCAACGGCAGCAGCGCCCTCACCATTTTCGCGCGCGACGCGGCGACCGGGAATCTGACCTATCTCGACCACATCACGGACAGCCCGGCGACCGATGGGCTGGGGGGCGTGGGGGCGGTCGCCATCTCGCCCGACGGCCGCTCGGTCTATACCGGAGGCTATACTGATCAGGCCATTGTCACTTTCAGCAGCGGTGTGTCCTTCACGGAGAAGGGCGGGGCAGTGACGCTGGTCTCGGATGTCTCGATCTCCGACAATGACAGCGTCACCCTGGATCAGGTCACCTTGACCCTGTCCGCCACGCCGGACGATTCAGCCGAAAGCCTGTTCGTCGATGGCGATCTGCCGGCCGGCATCGTGGCCGATTACGAATCGGGAACGCTGACGCTGTCGGTCGCTGGCGGCGCCAGCCTAGCCGATTTTGAGCAGGCGCTGCTGCTGGTCAAGTACGACAATACCAGCGCCAACCCGACCACGACGGCTCGCACCGTCACCGTGGTGGCGACCGATGGCGACGGCACGGAGAGCGCGCCGAGCACGATCTCGATTGTCGTCACGGCCGTGAACGACGCGCCGGTCATCGCCGGCTTCGGCGGGTCGGATACGGCGGATAGCCGCGCGGTGACGATCTCCGCCGCCAGTGCGGGCATCTTCGTCGATGCCGGCACCCAGGCGAGCTACAGCGATGCCGACACCCTGTCGCTGGACGGGGCGGAAATGGAGATCAAGCTGACGGCCGGCAAGCAGACCGGCGACGATCTCTCCTTCGATGGAACGGTCATTTCCATCGAAGGCGACACCTCGCCCTACGATCTCGTTTATGATGATGGGCACCACGCGGTCACCATCGGCCAGATCGTCGGCGGCGGGTCGACTTTCTCCATCACTTTCAACGACCACGCGACGGCGGAGGCAGTCGACGCGGTGGTGCAGAATTTGCGCTTCACCGCCACCCTTGCCGGCGAGCGCAAGATCGGCATCACCATGACGGATAGCGATGGCGCCATGTCGGAGCAGGCCGTGGTGACCCTCACGGTCACCAATCCGCCCACC
>NZ_LPXN01000104.1 GCF_001618175.1 Oceanibaculum pacificum
CGAGACCGCCCCAGACTGGCGCCGCCCCGCCTCGGATTGGGTGCCGCGCAGGCCCAGGTTTATTGGCGATCTCCGCCCCTAGCAATAGAGGCCGTGTCGCCCTGTGGACCGGTTTCCTGGGCCGGCCGCCATACAGAATAGTCGCCAGCGACGTCAAAAATTGTCGCCAGCGACGGGCAAAATAGTCGCCAGCGACGCTCTAGCAGCGGCCTCGGCCGCGACACGCTTACCGGGGCCAGAATTCGATATCTGTCTCCTGCGCGGCTATGCCCCCTTTTCCCCGGCGCCCTGTTCCAGACCATCCATCACCCATCCTAGCAGGGCTCGACAGGATCACTTTCGACCGAATCGACTGGCCCGGCCTGCTCGTCGGACTGGCCGGCCGGAACTAGGAAGAGAACGCGAGCACGCCCGGAAAATCAATAACGCCAGACCCATATCAGACGGAATAGTTTTTATATCCCAGTAGCTTATGGCCAATCAATCGGGCTTTACCTGAATGAGAGATAACCTATGAGAGGCTTCCTAGATCAATGATCTGACCTAAGGAAACTCCGATGCGCAAAGACGACAAAATTTCTGACCTCTCCCAAGCTACCGCACAGCCGCGCCGCAACACCCATATCCGCCAACGCCCCCTCGGTCGAAAGGACACCAGACCGAAGATTCCGTGGCTCTGTTATTCCATCGACGGTTTCTGCAAGGCCACGAGCCTGGGCAAGACGCTCGTGAAGGAGCTGATCGAAAACGGTGAACTCCGGTCCATCAAGCTCCGTGGAAGAGTCCTGATCCCCCTGAAAGCCGCGATCGAGTTTCTCACGAGCTGCCCGCCGGCCCGCGATGAGTAGGCCCCTATCGCGGCGCCCCCTGCCCCTGCGCCCCCTGGCGCTGCGCCTTGGGGACGGACGCCCCATAATCCCGGCATCAGGGTCGCTTGAACCGCTGGCCACCCATTGCACGGTGTCGGGCTCGGCCGCCAGTACTCACGATGGCGGGTGGATCATCGTCAGGCAGGACCTTCCACGCCGCCGCAATAGGAGGCGAAGTCCCGCATCATCTGGCGGCGACGGTCGAACAGATCGCCCCGGCGATACGCGGCCTCGACTTTATTGCCGATCGTATGCGCCAGCGCCATCTCCGCCATTTCGCTCGGGTAGTTGGTGCACTCCGCCGCCCAGTCCCGGAAGGTAGACCGAAACCCGTGCGTCGTCAGATGGCCGCATCCCATCCGCTTCAGAACGCCCAGCATGGCCATGTTGGACAGCGGCTTGCCCTTGCGCAGGCCAGGGAAGACAAACGCGTTCATCCGTCCTTCGCGCATCATGAACAGTATCTCCATCGCCCGATAGGAGAGCGGCACCCGGTGTTCCTTGCCGGCCTTGATCCGCTCGGCCGGCACTGTCCAGACGCGCGCGGACAGGTCGACCTCATCCCAGGTGGCCCCGATAGCCTCTCCCGTCCGTGCCGCCGTCAATATCGTGAATTCCAGAGCGAGAGCGCCGATGCTGTCCTGTTTGCGGAGCAGATCGATAAATCCGGGCAATTCCCTGTAGGGCAGCGCCGGGTGGTGCTTTACCCGCTTCACCCGTGTCGGCGCCGGCAGCAGCTTCTCGAGTTGGCCCTTCCATCGTGCCGGATTGTCGCCCTTCCGGTAGCGATGCGCGTCGGCCCAGTCGAGGACGGATTCAATACGGCCCCTGACCCGGCTTGCCGTCTCGGTCTTCACCGGCCAGATCGGATCCAGGATCTTCATCACATGGCCAACCTCGACGAGGTTGACCGGCAGGGCGCCGATGACCGGATAGACATAATTCTCCAGAGTGGCGCCCCACTGCTCCTTGTGCTTCTCGTTCTTCCAGCCAGGGGCTTGTGATTTGATGTAGCGTTCGGCCGCATCCCGGAAGCTGATGGTTCCCGCCGCATCGGCCGCCCGCTGCGCCCGCCCCTGCCGGCGCTGTTCAAGCGGGTCGATTTTCTCCAGCAGCAGCTTCCGTGCCTCCTGCGCCTTGCTGCGGGCTTCCGCGAGCCCCACCAGCCGGACCGGGCCCAGCCCCATATCGCGCGGCGTTTTACGCCCATTAAGCCGGTAACGGAATATCCAGCTCTTGCTGCCGCCAGGCGCAACCTGCAGATAGAGCCCGTCGCCATCCGGGTGCATGCCGGGCGTTTTGGCATGCGTTACGGCGAGGGCATTGAGGCGCTGATATCGTCTGGCCATCGATTTCTCCGTCGAAGGCTATTTCGGCAGTGAACTACAGGGGAGTCAAGCCAATCTCACCCATCTTTTCCACCATCCCATTTTTGTCATCGCCAGCGGTCCTTCTAACTCTTCAGCGACCCAAGTTAAGGCTTAATTAACTGATAAATAACGATACACACCCTTCCCTGATACTCAGCGACCAACCCATCAACGGACGCTCCCTCCGCCAGTTACCTGCCCCAGGGCCCCATACCCAGCCATAGACTGCAAACACAGGCACACCTCCTCACCCCGGAGGGTGCGGGCTTCCATGGCGCTGGGGCGTTGAGGGTCGGGCCGCTAGCGGCGCAGGGTGTATCCCGTGGCGTTCATGTCCCAGCAATCGGTCAGGGCGCGCGACAGTTCAGCCTTGCGGATGCGCTGGCTGGGGGTTTTCGGGAAATCGTCAGTGAAGGCGACATACCGGGGAATCTGGAAATAGGGCATCTTGCCCTCGCACCACTGGATCAGCGCCAGCGGCTCCAGCGCCTCGCCGGGCTTCAGCTTCACGAACAGCTTCAGATCGTCGTCGCCGGCGCCCAGACCGCTATCGACGCCGACCAGCGCGCATTCCTCGATGGCCGGATGGCGGGCGACGATGCGCTCGACCTCCCAGGCTGAGATGTTTTCGCCGCGCCGGCGCAGGCTGTCGCTCTTGCGGCCGGTGAAGAACAGATAGCCGTCGGCGTCGAACCGGCCCAGGTCGCCGGTTTTGATCCAGCCATCCGCCGTCGTGGTGCGCACCTTGTTCAGCGAGGCGGAGGTGTAGCCCGGCTGCTTGCCCTTCACCACGATCTCGCCGGTATCGCCCGGCGGCACGTCGCGATCCGCGTCGTCGACCAGGCGGACCGAGAACCAGGGCAGCGGCCGGCCGATGGAGCCGCGCGGCCCGCCGCTGTTGATCGTCACGTAATTCGCCACCTCGCTGAGGCCATAGCCCTCATGCACCTCGACGCCGAAACGGGTCTCGAACTCCTCCCAGATATCGGCCGGGCAGCCGGCCCCCCAGGCGATCTTCACCTTGTGGTCGCGGTCATTGTCGCGCGCCGGCTGCTTCAGCAGGATCGGCAGGATGCCGCCGATATAATGGATCTTGGTGGCGCCGTAGCGCCGCGCCTGATCCCAGAATTGCGAGGCGCTGAAGCGTGGCACCAGGGCCAGCGTCACCTTTTCCATGATGGCGGCGAATACGGTCTGGTGGCCGGCCCCGTGATACAGCGGCTCCCAGAACAGCCAGACATCGCCCGGCTCCATGTCGCCGATCAGCAGGCAGCCGATGGAGCCGATCTGCAGCACCCGGTCGGAGCGGGTGAATTTCTTCGGCGCGCCCGTGGTGCCGGAGGTGTAGTTGACCACCAGCGGGTCGTCCGGTGCTGCGGCGATGGCGGGCGGCGTGTCCGCGCCCCCGGCGATCAGCGCCTTCAGCGCGCCCGACTCGCCCGGCTCGTTCCAGATTGTGTGGCGCACCGGATAGGCCGCCATCGCCGCGCCCAGCACATCGCGATAGCCGGTCTCCGCGACGATGGCGGCGGGCTTGGCGTCGGCCAGCAGCAGGGCCAGATAGTCGCCCTTGGCGCTGACATTGACCGAGGTGCGCATCAGGCCGATCTGCGCGCAGGCATACAGCGCCACGATATGCTCGGCATGCTGGTCCAGCATCAGCGCGACCAGATCGCCCTTCTTCAGCCCGAGATCGAGGAAGGCGTTGGCCAGCCGGGTGGATTTGGCATGCAACTCGCCGATGGTGAGCTGGCCGCCCTCCCAGATGCAGATCGGGTGTTCGGGATCGCGCCTGGCGCGCGCCTCCAGGATGGTGCGGAAGGTACCCTCGCCCGGCACCGGCCATTCGTCGCGCAGGCGGAAACCGGCTGTGTCGTTCCAGCTCATCATCGTCTCTCCAGGGAAGGGCTAGGCCCGGGTCGGTTTGTCTTGGCCGAAGAAGTCGCCGATGCCGGCGCGCACCGAATGCGCCACATTCTCCTTGCCGCGCACCTCGGCGGCGCGGGCGAAGGCGGCGTCGAGCGCCGGCAGGGTCAGATCGCGCAGCCAAAGCTTGGTCTCGGCAAAGGCCTCCGGCGATTTGCCGGCCAGCTCGCGGGCGACATCCATCGCCCGGTCCAGCACCTGCTCGGGCGGCACGATCTCCTCGATCAGCCCGTGCCGCACCGCCTCCTCCGCGCCGATCGGGCGGCCGGTGGTGGCGATGGTGCGGGCCATCATCGGCCCGACCGACCAGGACAGGATCGCCGAGCCGGTGATGCAGGGCATGCCGGAATTGATCTCCGGCAGCCCGACCGTCACACCGGGATGGCCGACCCGGTAATCCATCAGCAGGATCGCCTGGAAGGCCGAGCCGAAGGCGAAGCCGTTCAGCGCCGCCACCAGCGGCTTGCGGAAGGACTGGATGCCGTAATACATCGCACGGAAGGCGTCCATGCGGCCCTGGGCGGCTTCCGGCACGCCCATCGTTGGGTCGGCCAGATCCGCCCCGGCGCAGAACGACCGGTCCCCCGCGCCAGTGATGACGACCGCCCTGATCGCGGGGTTGGCGTCGGCCGAGGCAAGCGCCAGCCGCACCTCCTCGCGCACCGCCTGGCTCCAGGCGTTCAGCTTGCGCGGCTCGTTCAGGCGCAGCAGCAGGATGTCGTCGCGAATCTCGAGCTGCAGCATGTCAGCGCCCTCCCCCCATCAGCCAGTGCGGCAAGGCGAGCGAGAAGTCCGGCACATAGGTGACGATCATCAGCGAGGAGACCAGCGCCAGGAAGAACGGGATGGCCGCATAGACCGCGCGGCGCATCGGCACCTCGGCGATCTGCGCCGAGATGAACAACGACAGCGCGACCGGCGGCGTCATCGAGCCAAGCGTCAGGTTGATCGCGGTAATGATGCCCAGATGTACCGGGTCGATGCCGTACAGGTCGCCCAGATAGATCAGCACCGGGGCGACGATGATCAGCGCCGCCGAGCCTGCCTCCAGCGCGCCTAGCAGCAGCAGGCCGATATTGATCAGCGCCAGGGCCGCCCATTTGTTGGTGGTGATTGCCTGGATCGCCGTGCCGATGGTCTCCGGCACCTCCATGATGTTCACCGCCCAGCCGAACGCGCCCGAGGCCGCGATCACCAGCATGATCGCGCCGGTGAAGAAGGCCGCCTCGCGCAGCGAGCGCACCACCACCTCGACCGACAGGCTGCGATAGATCAGCCCCAGAAGCAGCGAATAGAATACCGCCAGAACGCCGGCCTCCGACGGGGTGACGATGCCCAGCGTCATGCCGCCGACGATGATCGCCGGCGCCATCAGCGCGAAGAAGCCGTCGCGGGCACTGACCAGCAATTCGCGGAGCGTGGCGCGCTGCAACGGCACGCCGGCGATGTCGCGGGTCCGCACGATGACGAAGATGATCGCCGCCAGGCAGAGCGCCATGACGAAGCCGGGCAGGATGCCGGCCAGGAAGAGCTGCCCGGTCGACACATTGGCGAGCTGCGCATACACCACCAGGATGATGCTGGGCGGGATGATCGGGCCGATGATCGAGGAGGCCGCCGTGATCGCCGCGCTGTAGGCGCGGTTGTAGCCGGCATCGATCATGGCGCGGATTTCGATGCGCCCCAGCCCGGCCACGTCGGCGGTGTTGGAGCCGGACATGCCGGCGAAGATCACGCTGCCCAGCACGTTCACGTAATACAGCCCGCCGCGCAGATGGCCGACCAGCGCATGGGCGAAGCGGAAGATGCGCTCCGTCACGCCCATATTGTTCATCAGGATGGCGGCCAGAATGTACATCGGAATGGCCGACAGCACGGTGGATTTGACGCCGCCCCACATGCGCTGCGGGACGATCTCCAGCGGGAAGTCGCTGCCGACCAGGATGAAGCCGACGGTGGCCGCCGTCAGCGTCAGCGCCACCGGCACGTTGGCGGCGAACAGGACGACCAGGATCAGCGCGAAGACGATGCCTTCCATGATCCTAGGCCTCCCGCTTCAAGGTTCGGGCGACCCGCAGGGCGATGTGCAGCGCCATCGACAGGAAGCAATAGGCCATCAGATAGGCCTTGATCTCCTCCGGTATCCGCAGGATCAGCGATGCCGTGCCGATATAAAGCTGCGCGATGCTGAAGGAGTAATAGGCGAGCCCCAGCAACAGGGCCAACTGCACCAGCCCGGCCGACACCTCCACCATGCGCCGCAGATGCGCCGGTAGCATGTTGATGAAGGCGTCGATCGAATAGTGCTCGCCGCGTTTCAGCACGGCGGTGGCGGCGACGAAGCAGAGGCAGATCAGCAGGAACTGCGACAGCTCCTCGCTCCAGGAGAGCGGGGAATTGAGAAAGTACCGGAAGACGATCTGCCCCCCGATGGTGAGGGTCAGTATCCCGACCAGGAAGGTGGCCAACCCCTCCTCACCGCGCTGCAGCCATTTTTCGAACTGTGTCATCACCGTCACCGCCGGTTACAGGGACTAGAGAAGAGAGATGATCTCTTTCGACCCCAGCGTGTCCAGGGAGCGCAGGCCCGTCCAGGCATGCGCGGCGGCGGCGTCGCCCACGACCGGATCGGCGCAGCCGCGGAACTTGGCCTCCAGCTCCGCCCAGGAGAGCGGATTGGTCGGATGCCCCTTCGGCTTGTACAGGCGCTTCTTGTAGACGGTGCCGTCGGTGTGGATCACCTCGATATCGGCGAAATCGTTGAACACCGATTCGCGCGCGCGCAGCTCGTCATGGATATAGATGTTCAGCTTCGGATAGATCGCCTTGATCGCCGGGGCCTGCACCGCCGCGTCGGTGAACTCCGCGAAGCCGACCTTGCCGTAATGCAAAGCCGCGGCAATGCAATATTCCATGGAGAATTTGCCCTCCAGCCCGGTTTCCGGCTGGTGGTAGGGCAGCGTGTTGGTGCAGCGATAGCCGATGCCGCAATTCAGCCGCTCGATCGCCTCGGGGCGGATATCGCCGTTCCGCAGCCCTTCCAGCAGCACGTCGAGCACATGGTGGGTCAGCGAGCAGGTCGGGTAGATCTTGAACAGGATGCCCGGGCTGACGACGTCGAACGGCGCGCCCAGGTCGGTCACCGCCTTGTCGGCCATCACATGATCGAAGCCGCAGAACAGGTCGATGAAGCCTTCCTTGGCCTCCAGCGTGTTCGGGTTGGCGCTGAGGCCGGCGGCCGCCAGCCGCGCCGCCGAAACGCCATGCTCGGCCGCCAGGCCGGAATGCAGCGGCTTGGTCATGGTGCCGAAGTTGGAGCGCAGGCCGCAGGCCATGGTGGCGGCAATCGCCAGCGTGCGCGCGCAGCCGTCGACATCCAGCCGCAGCAGGTTCGCCGCCGCGGCTGCGGCGCCCAGCGTGCCCAGCGTGGAGGTGGTGTGCCAGCCGCGCTCGTAATGCTCCATATTCATCGCCCGGCCCAGCTTGGCCTCGATCTCGACGCCGACCGCATAGGCGGCGATCAGCGCCTTGCCGTCCACGCCGGCCGCCGGGGCCATGGCGAAGATCGCCGGCACAACCGGGGCCGAAGGGTGGCCGCGCATCGATTCGTTGGTGTCGTCAATATCGTGGGCATGGGCGAGCGTGCCATTCACCAGCGCCGCCGTGCGCTCCGTCGTCGCCATCTTCGCGCCCCAGATCGGCGTATTGCCGGGCTCGGTGCTGGCCAGCGCCAGGACAACCTTGCTGGGCGGCTCGGTCAGGCCGGCCAGCGCGCCGCCGATGCAGTCGGCAATGGCTTGCTTGGAACATTCCCTCGCCTCCTCGGGCAGCGTGTCCCAGCTCTGCGCGGCGACGAATTCGGCGAGCGTGCGGCTCACCGGCGGTAAGGCGGATCGGTCCATGTAAGGCTCCTGCGTGCGCGCATGGCAAAGCCCGCGCCGGCACGGCGTCGTAAGAAGGGAAAGGTCGGGAAAAAGCGGCCCCGGCACGGATGCCGGGGCCGATAACAAGGGTCAGTCGACCGCCTGCAACTGCTTGAACAGGCCGGCGGTGGTCCAGACCTTCTGCGATTCCATCGAGTCGATCACCGGGGTCATCTTGTCGATGAACGGCTTCGGGCTCATGCGGATCACGATGGCGCCCTCGGCGATCATCTTCTCGATCACCTCCGCCTGGTCCTCGACGGCGAGCTTGGAATAATACTCGCCCGCCTCGTGCCCGGCCTCCATCAGCGCCTTTTGATTCTCCGCCGACAGGGTCTGGAACTTCTTGTCGCCGATGACGATGGTGAAGCTGTCGTTGAAGAAATCCACCAGCGTCAGATAGGGGGCGACCTCATGCAGCGACTGGCCGTAAAAGCCGGAAACGGTGGCGCAGGCCACTTCCGCCACGCCCTGCTTCAGCGCCAGGTAGGTCTCGCCCCAGGGCACGCTGACGGTCTTGGCGCCCATCGCCTCGAAGGTCTTCACGAAACCCTCCCATGGCGGCACCCGCACCTTCAGGCCTTTGAAATCGTCCGGCCCCATAATCGGCTTGGTCGAGATGATCGGCTTGCCCGGCCGCGCGCCGTTGCGCAGCACCATGCGGAAGCCGGTCTTGTCCAGCAGCTCCTGCTCCATCTTCTTGTAGGGCGCGCTGTCCAGCACGTTCAGGAAATGGGGGGTATCGCGAAAGACGAACCCCACCGAGGTGATGTTCCAATCCTTCACATACTTGCCGAAATTGCCGGTGCCGCCGCCATACATGTCCTGCGCGCCGAGGCGGATCGCCTCCAGCTGGCTCGGCGCATCGCCAAGCTGCCCGCCGGAGAAGATGCGGATTTTCACCTGGCCGTTGGTCTTCTCCTCCACCAGCTTGGCGAAATACTCCTGCGCCTTGGTTTCGGAGTGCTTGGGATCGGTGATGTTGCCCAGGCGCAGCGTCACCGTATCGGCCAGCGCGCCCCCCGGCGCGACGGCTGCCGCGCTGAACAGCACGGCCCCTGCCAAAAGCATTCTGGATAATAGGATTCGAGACATTTTAGCCTCCTGCGTTAAGCCCCTAGCCTAACTGTTTTGTTGAACGGGAATTCGCATTATTAGTTTTACTTATAATTATAATAAGATATAAGATTGCTCTGGTCAACGCCTTTTCATGCCGAAACACGCTGCCGGGAGGCACGATGAAGAGCTGGATGAATCTGCGGTCGGTGGAAATCTTCGTGGCCGCCGTCGAGGAGGACACGATGTCGCGCGCCGCCGAGCGGCTGGGACTTACCCAGTCGGCGGTGTCACAGGCCATCGCCGCGCTGGAACGCGCCATGGGCGGCCAGTTGATCGACCGGGCGGTGCGGCCGGCCAAGCTGACGCTGCTGGGCACCACCTTCTACAAGGGCGCCAGCGACCTGCTGGGCCGGGTGCGCGAGCTGGAGCAGAGCGTCGATCTGGATTTGAACAAGCTGCTGCCGCTATTGCGCATCGGCATGGTCGATTCCTTCGCGGCGACCGTCGGCCCCCATCTGGTGAAGCAGCTCGACACCATCGCCGCGCAATGGTCGGTCATGTCCGGCGTGAACGAGACCAGCATCCGGGCGCTGATGGAGCGCCGGGTGGATTTCATGATCACGTCGGACAATTCGCACAATCAGTTCGACCTGATCGCCATCCCGATCTTCGAGGAGCCGTTCTTCCTGGTCGCCCCGCCGACCGACGCGCCGGAGGAGAAGACCGCCGAGGAGCTGATGATGGACATGCCCTTGATCCGCTATTCGCGCAGCTCCTTCTTTGGCCGGCAGGTCGACGCCTATCTGCGGGAGCGCGCGCTGGCGCCGCAGCACCGCTATGAGCTGGACACCTCGGACGCCGTGCTGGCGATGGTCAGCGCCGGGCTCGGCTGGACCATCGCGACGCCGCTTGTGGTGCTGAAAAGCATGCAGTCAGCGGGCAATCTGCGCTGCTACCCGCTGAATGGCGCGCCCCTGAAGCGCAAGCTCTGGCTGGTCGCGCAACACACCGAGAATGTCGACCTTATCGAACGAATCGCCACGGCTGCCCGGCAGGCGACCATCCAGCATTGCGTCCCCCGCATCCTCCGCCTTGCGCCCTGGATGCAGGGCCAGGTCGGCATTCCCGACAGCCCATACTGACCGACCCGGACTCTCCGCCCCGCTCCTCCTCGCTACGCGCCATTTCGCTGTCGTCATCGGGATTGTCCTGTCGCATCATGCGCGTCCCGATACGGAGCGAGACGATATGAGCGAGCATTCTTCGGCCAAGGGCGGCGTGCCGCACAGCGCGCATTGGGGAGCCTTCAGCGCCGCCTGGGATGGCCACACCCTCGCCGTGACGCCGCACCCGTCCGACCCGTGCCCGTCGCCGATCCTGGATAATTTCCCGCAGGCCCTGCGGCACAAGGCGCGCATCCTGAAGCCGATGGTGCGGCGCGGCTGGCTGCGGGATGGCCCTGGCCCCAGCACGGCGCGCGGCCAGGACGATTTCGTCGAGATGGAATGGGACGCGGTACTGGACCTGCTGGCCCAGGAACTGGTCCGCATCCGCGACCGGCATGGCGCGGAAGCAGTGTTCGGCGGCTCCTATGGCTGGTCGAGCGCCGGGCGCTTCCATCACGCGCAAAGCCAGATCCACCGCTTCCTGAATGTCGCCTTCGGCGGCTATGTGCGCTCGGTCAACAGCTACAGCGCCGGGGCCTCCACCGTGATCCTGCCGCATATTCTGGGCCCGCTGGAGCTGGTGTGCCGGCGCAACGTCACCTGGGAGCAGATTTGCGCGCATACCGACACCGTGCTCAGCTTCGGCGGCATGGCGCTGAAGAACATGATGGTCGCCAGCGGCGGCGTCAGCCGGCATATCGAGAGCGAGGCGATTCGCGCGGCTCAGCAGCGCGGCACGCATTTCTATCTGGTCGGGCCGATTCGCGACGACCTGCCGGTCGAGGCAAAGGCGCACTGGCTGGCGGTCAATCCGGGAACCGACGTGGCGCTGATGCTGGGGCTGGCGCATAGCCTTATGGCGCACGGGCTGCACGACCGCGCCTTCCTGGATCGCTATTGCGTCGGCTATCCGGTTTTCGAGGCCTATCTGCAAGGCCAGCCGGACGGCCAGCCGAAGGATGCGGCCTGGGCCGCCTCGATCACCGGCATCGCGGCGGCCGACATCGTGGCCTTGGCCCGGCGGCTGGCGGGCGGACGCAGCCTGATCACCGTGGCCCATGCCCTGCAACGGGCCGAACATGGCGAACAGCCGGTCTGGGCGGCGGCCGCGCTGGCGGCGATGCTGGGGCAGATCGGCCTGCCCGGCGGCGGCTATAATTATGCCCTTGGGGCGCTAGCGCATTATGGCCGGCGCAACAATGCGGTGCCGATTCCCACCCTGCCGCAGGGCAAGAACGGCGTGCGTCCGTTCATCCCGGTGGCCCGCATCGTCGACATGCTGCTCAATCCGGGGGCCGCGTTCGAGTATAACGGCGCGTCGCTGCGCTACCCGGACATCAAGCTGGTCTATTGGGCCGGCGGCAACCCGTTCCACCATCATCAGGATTTGAACCGTCTGCGCGACGGCTTCGCGCGGATCGATACGCTTGTGGTGCATGAAAGCGCCTGGACGGCGACGGCGCGGCACGCTGATATCGTGCTGCCCGCCACCATGACGCTGGAGCGTGACGATATCGGCGCGGCGGCGACCGACCCGTTGCTCATCGCCATGCGCAAGGCGGCCCCGCCGATTGGCGAGGCACGCGACGATTACGCCATCTTCAGCGACCTGGCGGCGCGGCTGGGTGTCGCCGAGGCATATACCGAGGGCCGCTCGGCCGAGGAATGGCTGCGCCATCTATACGCCCCGACCCGCCAGGCGCTGGCCGACCGGGGTCTGGAAGCGCCGGATTTCGACGAATTTTGGCAACGCGGCGAAATCCCGCTGCCCTCTGAGCCGGACGATGGCGGCATCCTGCGCGCCTTCCGCGAGGCGCCGGAGACCCATCCTCTGCCGACGCCCAGCGGGCGGATTGAGCTGTTCTCCGCCACCATAGACGGGTTCGGCTATGCCGATTGCCCCGGCCATCCGGTCTGGCTGGAACCGACCGAGCGGCCGACCCCGGCCCATCCGCTGGCGCTGATCGCCAACCAGCCGGCGACGCGCCTGCACAGCCAGCTTGATTTCGGCGGCTACAGCCAGGCCCAGAAGCGCAAGGGACGGGAAGTCGCGCGCCTGCACCCGAACGACGCGGCGGAGCGCGGCATCCGGGACGGCGACATCGTCCGCCTGTTCAACGCCCGCGGCGCCTGCCTGGCCGCGGCGGAACTGTCGGAGCAGATGAAGCCCGGCGTCATCCACCTGCCGACTGGGGCCTGGTACGACCCGCAGCCTGGCGGCGATGCGCGCCCGATGTGCGTGCATGGCAACCCGAACGTGCTGACCCGCGACATCGGAACCTCGCGCCTCGCCCAAGGCTGCTGCGGCGAGACCACCATCGTGCAATGCGAGCGATATGATGGCCCGCTGCCGGCCATCCGCGCCTTCGATCCTCCGCCCGCCTTCAGCGGCCCAACCCGCTCTGCGGCGGAGTAGGTTAGCGGGCCAGCCGGCCGCGCGTCGGATCGGCCCAGAAGCTGGTCTGGCGACGGGCCAGACCGCCGCCGACGCCCATTGGCGTGCCATCGGCCCGCCAGCAGGAAGCGCCCGTCAGGCTGCCATCCGGATTGAACTGGATCGCGCCCATGCCGCCGGCGACATGGCCGGTCGGCAACACCTTGTGGCCAAGCGCGACGATCTTGTCGCGCACCGTTTCGGGAAAGCCTTCCTCGATTTCCGCCTCCTGCCCCCAACTGAACAGGCGCGGGGCCTCCACGGCCTCCTGCAGGCTCATGCCGTGATCGACCATGTTCACGATGAACTGGAACACGGCTGACGGGATGCGATGCGCGCCCGGCAGGCCGACGGCAAAATAGGGTTTGCCCTGCCGCAGCCCGATGGTCGCCGAGATGCCGCTGGTGATGCGCTTGCCGGGCTCCAGCGACAGCGCGTTGCCGGGGTGCGGGTCGAACAGATACATATAGTTGGTGGGGATGATGCCGGTGCCCGGCACCATGATGCGCGCGCCGAACAGGCTGTTCAGCGTCTGCGTCGAGGTGACGATGTTGCCGTCGCCATCGGCGATGGTGACATGGGTGGTGTTCGCCGATTCCACCTCCAGGATGCGCGCCTCATAGGCGCTGGCGCGATCCGGCCTGATCTCAGGCCGGCGCAGGTCGGCATAGGTCTTGCTGATCAGCCGCTCCACCGGCACATCGACGAAGGCGGGGTCGGCGGTGGTGGCGCGGCGGTCGACGGCGGCGATCTTCAACGCCTCCAGCATCAGATGCATGGTCTCGGCGGTCCCGAAGCCCATGGCTCGGACATCGAACGCCTCCAGCAGATTCAGCATCTGCGCGATATGCACGCCGCCGGTGCAGGGCGGCGCCACGCCGACGATATCGACGCCCCGATAATTCGTGCGCACCGGCGTGCGCTCCACCGTGCTGTAATGCTTCAAATCGTCCAGCGAGACGTAGGAGCCAGCCGAGCGCAGATAGCCAGCCACCTTCTCGCCCAGCGCGCCGCCATAGAGATGGCCGGGGCCATGCTGGGCGATGGCGCGCAATGTCTCGGCGTAATCGGCCTGCACCAGCAGCGCGCCTTCCGGCAGCGGCTTGCCACCGGGCAGGAACATCGCCGCGATGGTCTCGTCGAGCGCCAGATCCTCCGCCGTCTCGGCGATGCAGGCGGCCAGATAGGGCGTCACCCGGAAGCCGCGCGCGGCATGCCGGATCGCCGGTTCCATCACCTGATCCAGGGTGAGATTGCCAAAGCGCTCCAGCGCCTCGCACCAGGCCTTCAGATTGCCCGGCACCGGCACGGCGGAAGCGCCGACGCGATTGCGCCGGCCCTCGGTTTCCATATAGGTCGGCCAGCTGTCGGAGATCGGTGTGTAGCTGTCCGGCTTCGCCCCGGCCGGCGCGGTCGCCAGCCCGTCGATGATGGTCTCGCGCCCGTCGGCCAGGCGGATCAGGGCGGTGCCGCCGCCATAGATACCGACCATCATCGGCTCCACCACGGTCAGCGCGAACAAGGCGGCGATGCTGGCATCGATGGCGTTGCCGCCCATCGCCAGCATCTCGACCGCCGCGGCGGAAGCCAGTGGATGGTTCGTCACTGCCATGCCGCGCGCGGCCGTCACCGGTGTCTTCTCGCAGGCGAAATCCGTTCCGGCGCGGGTGCGCCAGCCTGTCACAGTGCCCATCGTCTCCGTCTCGTCGGCAGTGAAAAATCAGTGGCGAGCCTACACCAGCGGCTGGAATGGGAAGCCTGGCGACGCGCGATCTGATCAGCCACGGCGGCTACGCCGCGCTGCGGATGCTGTCGTCATGCAGATGGCACTCCACCTCCGCCCCATCGACGATCAAGGGGCGCGGGGCGACCTTGCGGCACACATCCATCGCCTTCGGGCAGCGCGTGTGAAAGGTGCAGCCCGGCGGCGGGTTGATCGGGTTGGGGAAGGTGGCGCCCAACTGCGCATCCGGCACGCCCTTGCCCGGCTCCGGCGTCAGCACGGAGGCCAGCAGCGCCTCGGTATAGGGATGCTTGGGCGCGTGGTAGAGCGTGTCGGTATCGGCCTGCTCGACGATGCGGCCGAGATACATCACCGCCACCGAGGTCGCCATATGTTCGACCACGGCGAGATTATGGCTAATCAGTACATAGGTCAGCCCCAGCTCGGCGCGCAGATCCTGCAGCAGGTTCAGAATCTGTGACTGCACCGAGACGTCCAGCGCCGAGGTCGGCTCGTCGCAGATCACCACTTCCGGCTGCATCACCAGCGCCCGGGCGATGGCGACGCGCTGGCGCTGGCCGCCGGAAAGCTGGTTGGGATAGCTGTCATAGACCCGCTTCGGCAGGCCGCACAAATCCATCATCCGCTCCACCGTGCCGCGCCAGGAGGCGGGGTCGCCGACGCCATGCACGCTGAGCGGCAGAGTGATGATGGTGCCGATGGTCTTGCGCGGATTCAGCGAGGAATAGGGATCCTGGAAGATCGGCTGGATGCGCCGGGCGATCTGCTTGCGGGTGAAGGCGCTGGTCGCCTGCCCGTCGATTAGCACATCGCCCTGGGTCGGCTTCTGCAGGCCCAGCAGGATGCGTGCGAAAGTCGACTTGCCGCAGCCCGATTCGCCGACCAGCCCCAGCACCTCGCCCTTATGCACCTTCAGCGAGATGCCGTTCACTGCATGCAGCGGCTTCTTCGGCTTGAACATGCCCTGGCGCACCTGGAAGGTGCAGTGGAGGTCGCGGGTCTCCAGCACCGGCGGGATGGTGGTGTCGGCCATCACGCAACCTCCTTGGCATTCTCGATGCATTGCTGCTCGCTCAACAGGCAGCGATAGCCCCGGCCCGCATTGGGGTTGCTCCCCGTCTCGAACAGCGGCACGTCGGTGGTCAGGCAGGCCTCGAAGGTATAGGGGCAGCGATTGGCGAAGGCGCAGCCCTTCATCTCGCCGATCAGCGACGGCACGATGCCGGGGATCGAGCCCAGGGGCTCGCCGCGCCGGGTCTTGCCCGGCACGGGGATGCAGCGCAGCAGCCCTTGCGTGTACGGGTGCATCGGGTTCTCGAACACCTCGTTCACCGTGCCGCTCTCGACGATCTGGCCGGCATACATCACCGCCACCTTGTCAGCCACGCGGGCGACGATGCCGAGATCGTGGGTGATCAGGATCATGCCCATGCCGAACTCCTTCTGGAGCTCGATCATCAAATGCAGGATCTGCGCCTGGATGGTCACGTCCAGCGCGGTCGTCGGCTCATCGGCCAGAATCAGCTCCGGCCCGCACATCAGCGCCATGGCGATCATGACGCGCTGGCGCAGCCCGCCGGAGAGCTGGTGCGGATACTGCCCGAGGCGGCTGGCCGCACCGGTGATCCCCACCTTCTCCAGCAGGTGCACCGCGCGCTCCCGCGCTTCCCGGCCGGAGACGTTGCGGTGGCGCAGCAGCGCCTCCTCCAGCTGGTTTCCGATTGTGTAGGCCGGGTTCAGGCTGGTCATCGGCTCCTGGAAGATCATCGCCATCCGGTTGCCGCGGATGTCCGACATGGCGGACGGCGCGACCTTCGCCAGATCGATGCCGTCGAAAGCCAGCCGGTCGGCACTGCGCCGCGCCTTGGGCGGCAACAGATCCATCAGCGACAGCGAGGTCAGCGACTTGCCGCAGCCGGATTCGCCGACGATGCACAACGTTTCGCCGCGATCCACCTGGAAGCTGATGCCGCGCACGGCATGCAGATCGCCGGCGCCCAGCGGGATGTCGACGCGGAGATTTTCGACTTCGAGAAGGGCTGCCATCGGGTCAGCTCCGGTTTTCGGGGGCTGTCACGTCGCGCACGCCATCGCCCAGCAGATTGATGGCCAGCAGCAACGCAAACAGGCAGATTCCGGGAATGGTGATCAGCCAGGCCTCGAACAGCAGGTAGTCCTTGCCTTCCGAGATCATCAGCCCCCAGGAGGGCAGCGGCGGCTGCACGCCGAGGCCAAGGAAGCTGAGCGCCGCCTCCAGCAGCACGGCATGCGCTACTTCCAGCGTCGCCACCACGATCAGCGGGTTCATCACGTTGGGCAGGATTTCCGAGACCAGGATGCGCCAGGTCGAGCAGCCGGCGGCCGAGGCGGCGGCGACATAATCCAGCGAGCGCACCTGCATGGTGGCGCTGCGCATGACCACGGCATAGCGGTCCCACAACAGCACGCCCAGCACCATGACCACCACCGTCAGCGAGCTGCCGACCAGGGCGACGACGGCCAGCGACACCAGGATCACCGGCATCGACAGGCGGCAGGTGATCAGAAAGGTGACGACCAGATCGACCCGGCCGCCGAAATAGCCGGCGGCCACGCCCATGACGGTGCCGATGACGCCGGAGATCAGCGCCGTGGCGAAGCCGATGAACAGCGAGATCTGCGCGCCATACATCAGGCGGGACAGATAGTCGCGCCCCAGCCCGTCGGTGCCCAGCGGATGCACCCAGCTGCCGCCGTCGGTCCAGACCGGCGGCACGATGCGGTTGCCCAGATTCTGTGTGTAGGGATCGTGCGGCGCGAGCAGCGGGGCCAGCAGCGCCATCAGCACGATGATCGCCAGGATGACCGCGCCGATCATCACGCCGCGATGGCCGATGATGCGTTTGCGCAGCCGCTGGCCGGGCGTCGGCCCGACAATGTCCTCGGCGGCGGGAATGGTGATTGCGGCCATGCGTCAGCCCACGCGAATACGGGGATCGAGCCAGGCGTTCAGCAGGTCGGCCAGGAACGTCAGCACGATATAGATCAGGGAGAAGACCAGCAGGATCGCCTGCACGGTCGGCAAATCGTAGCGCCGGATCGACTCCCAGGCGAGGTAGCCGGTGCCGTGCAGCGCGAAGATCGTCTCCACCACGATGGAGCCGCCCAGCATGAATCCCAACTGCACGGCCGACAGGCTGACCACCGGGATGATGGCGTTGCGCAGCGCGTGCTTGAACAGCACAACGCGCGGCCGCAGCCCCTTGGCCCGGGCGGTGCGGATATAATCCGCCCCCAGCACCTCCAGCATGCCGGTGCGGGTCAGCCGCATGATCGCCGGCGTGGCGTAATAGCCCAGCACTACGGTCGGCATGATGAAATGCACCCATGTCTCCGAGCCCGAGGAGGGCAGCAGCGGATACATAAAGGAGAACACCATGATCAGCAGCAGCGCGAACCAGAAGCTGGGCATCGCCTGGCCCATCACCGAGATGGTCAGCGCCAGCCGGTCGACGATGCTGTTGGGATAGCGCGCCGCCAGCACGCCCAGCGGGATCGACAGCACGATGGCGAAGGCAATGGCCGACAGGCCCAGCCCCAGCGTCACCGGCAGCCGCTCGAAGATCAGATCGGTGACCGGCACCTTGAAATAGAAGCTGGTGCCGAAATCGCCCTGCAGCGCCCGCCCGACCCAGGCGAAATACTGCTCATAGAGCGGCCGGTTGAAGCCGTACTGCTCGCGGATCGCCTCGATGGCGGCCTGGTTGGCGCTCTCGCCGGCGATCGTCGTCGCCGGGTCGCCGGACAAATACAGCAGCCCGAAGCTGATGAGCGATATGGTCAGCGCCACCAGCAGGGCGACGACCAGTCTTTTCAATGTATAGATCAGCATGAAACCGGATAATCGCCTTCCATAAACCGATCCGGGCGGCGTGCCGGCACGCCGCCCGTTTGCTCAGTCCAGGTGGGTTACGCGAACGGACCGAAGTCCGTTACTTCCACTTAGCCGTCCAGAAACGCGGAATCTCGTCGGCCGTGGGCTTGAAGTCCAGGGTGTTCGAGATGGCGTAATTGGTGGTGTAGGTGAAGGTCGGCACCCAATAGGCCTGCTCGGCGATCTTCTGCAGGGCCTGCTTGTACAGCGCCTTGCGCTTGTCCTGGTCCAGGGTGGAGGCGGCATCCTTCAGCCAGCCCTGCACCTCGGTATCCTTGGCGAGGTCGTCCGGCAGCCCGCCGAAGAAGATCGGCAGGATGGCGTCCACATCGGGCACCGAGTTGGAGCCCCAGGTCAGGCTGGCGATGGGCACCTCGCCCTTGCGCAGCGCATCGCGGGTAGCCGCGTACTGGCCATAGCGCAGATCAGCCTTGATGCCGACGGCGGCGAGGTTGGACAGCATCGCCTCGTTCTGCGGCCGGTCGCGATAGGCATAGAGCGTGGTGTTGAAGCCGTTCGGATAGCCCGCCTCGGCCAGCAGGGCCTTCGCCTTGGCCGGATCATACGGGTATTTCTTCACATCGTCGGTGCAGCCGAACTGCTCCGGATAGCAGGCCGAGTGAATGACCTGGGAGGAACCGCGCACCAGGTTCTTCACGATGCCCTCGACGTCGATGGCATGGTTGATCGCCTGACGCACCTTCTGCTTGCGCAGCGGGGAATCCTCCGGACCGCCGGCGGCATTCAGCGCCAGATAGCCGACGCGGAAGGTATCGGCGTTGATGATCTGCACCCGGCCGGACTTCTCAAGCCGCTCGGCCTGGTCCTGCGGCACGCGCCAGATCCAGTCGAGACGGCCGCTGGCCAGCTCGACCACCTGGGTGTTCATTTCCGGGATGGTGCGCTGAACGATCTTCTTGATCGACGGCTTGCCCTTCGGGCTGTCGTAGTAATCCGCGAACGCCTCGAATTCCAGGCGCTTGCCGGGCTCGACGGCGGTGATCTTGTACGGGCCGGTGCCGACCGGCTTCAGCCCCATGCCGTCCGGACCGACTTCCTTGTAGTATTTCTCCGGATAGATGCCGAGCTCGGTGATGTAGAGCATCATCAGCGGCGTGGTGTCCTTCGCCGTGATCCGCACCTTGTTGTCGCCGACCTTCTCCGCCTTCGCGATCCAGTTACTGAAATTGCGGTTCAGGATGCCGTTATCCGGCTGGGCCAGGTAATTGTAGGTGTAGACCACATCGTCGGCGGTCATCGGGTCGCCATTGTGGAACTTCACGCCCTGGCGGATTTCCAGCTCGATGGTCTTGTCGTTAACGACATTCCAGGCCGTCGCCAGCGCCGGCTTGAAGTCGCCCGTCGCCGGATCGCGCCAGACCAGCGCGTCCCAGACATGATGGGCGATGATGACGCCATTGCGCGAAGTGTCGAAATACATGTTGGCGTTCGGCACCTCGACATCCCAGGCGATATTGAGCGTGTCGTCCGCCTTGCCCGCCTGGGCCGTGGGCGCGCCGAAGCACAGCGCGGCCGCCGCGGCGCCAGCCAGCGCCAGATATCTGATCTTGGAAATATGTCCCTTGGTCACTTACGTGCCTCCTGTCGAACCGTTGTTCCATTCACCGCCGCCGGGTACCGACAGCGCGCCGCATTGCGATTGAATTCTTCGTTCTCGGCGGCGGAAGTTGTCACTTCGATAAACAAGCCCGGCAGCGTAAACGGCTTGGATTGGCATGACCAGAAGAAATCCCACACCTTGCGCGCGGCTGTCAGCCGACCACCGCAACCTGGCCCAGCCATTGCCGCCAGCCACCGCTATCGGTGATGTCCGGCGCGGCAGCGGCGGCGTGCGCCTCGCACAGGAAGCCGGTGACCCAGCGCCCATCTGCCAGCTCCACCTTGCCGATCGCCATCGGCGCGGCGATGCCGGCCATGAAGCCGCCGAGGGCGCTGGCGGGCAATTCCCACAATTCCCCGGCGATGCCGGCGCCGCCGCTCTCCCGCCGCAGCAGGCCGGGGCGCGGCGGATCGAGCCGGTCCAGCGCGTAGAGCCGGTAGCGCGGCGCGGTCTCGATCTCGCCGATCAGCCGACCGCCGCGCCCCGCCAGGTCGCCGCTCAAGGGCAGGCCGCGCATATGCGCGCCGAAAACCGCCAGCTCGATCCGGTCGGCGGCAAGCGCCGTCCCCGTCGCACCAGACATGGCAGGCAGCGGCCGGTTCGTGGCGCCCATCGGCACGCCGACGGCGGCATGCAGCGCGCCGCCCAGCGACAGCAGCGCCGCATCGTGGAAGGCCGGGGCGAACAGGGTGACGCCGAAGGGCAGCCCGTCCGGCTGGAAACCCGCCGGCACCGCCACGGCAGCGTAATCCAGCAGATTCATGAAGTTGGTGTAGTAGCCAAGCTGGCTGTTCAGCCGCACCGGATCGGCCTCCACCGCATCGATCCGGTGGATCGTGCCGGCGGTCGGGGTGAGGATGGCGTCGACCTTGTCCCACACCGGGGCGACCTGCCGCGCCAGGGCGCGCAGCGCATAGCTGGCCTGGAAGGCGTCCACCGCGCTATGGCGATGGCCGCCCTCGACGATGTCGCGCACCACCGGATGACCGGCCACCGGATTCTCCGCCAGGAACGCGCCGACCGCCGCCGTGCGCTCCGCCACCCAGGGGCCGTCATAGAGCAGCCGGGCGGCGGCCAGGAAGGGTTGCAGATCGACCTCCACCAGCGTCGCCCCCAGCGCCTGGCAGCGCCGCATGGCGGCTTCGAACAGGCCCGGCGTGTACGGATTATCGAAAAAGGCGAGATCCTGCGGGCGCGGCACACCCAGCCGCAGGCTGCCCCAGCCCGGCAGGCCGGGCGGCGCGGCGGGAGCTTGGCGCGAGAACGGCTCGGCCGCATCATATCGCCCGGCGACGGCGGCGACCGCGGCCGCATCGGCGCAGGACAGCGCGAACACGGTCACGCAATCCAGCGAGCGACAGGCCGGCACCACGCCGCGCGGGCTGACCAGGCCCAGGCTGCCCTTCCAGCCGACGATGTTGCAGAACGCCGCCGGCACCCGGCCGGAGCCCGCCGTATCGGTGCCCAGCGAAAAACTGACCGCCCCGGCCGACACCGCAATGGCCGAGCCGGAGCTGGAGCCGCCGGACACATAGGCCGGATCGAACGGATTACGGCCCGGCCCATAAGGCGAGCGCGCACCGACCAGCCCGGTGGCGAACTGGTCCAGATTAGCCTTGCCGATCAGGATGGCGCCGGCTTCCCGCAACACGGCGACCGAGGCGGCGTCCTCGGCCGGCACATAGGCGAATTCCGGGCAGGCGGCGGTGGTCGGTAGATCGGCAACGTCGATATTGTCCTTCACCGCGAAGGGCACGCCATAGAGCGGCAGGCTGGCTGGGTCGCGGCCGATGAGCCGGCCGGCATCGGCCAACACGTCGAATTCGTCGCGCAGCAATATCCAGGCATTGTTGGCTTCCAGCGCGCGGGCGCGGCGCAGCGCCTCGGCCGCCACCGCGCGGGGGTCGCCGCCGCCGGCATAGAATTCGGCGAGGGCCGCCAGATCGAAGGATAAATCAAGCATCGGACATCTCTTCCGGGGTGGAGCTGCGGTGGTCGCTGACGAAGCTGGCGCTGGCGGCGCTGACCACGATGACATGTGCGCGCGCCGCCCGGTCCGCCGTCTCCGCCTCGCCGCGCAGGATGGCGGTGACGATGGCGTCATGCTCGTCCCAGCTCTTGCGCAGGCGGCCCAGCACGTTGAACTGCGCGCGGCGGAACGGGGCCACCCGGCTGCGCGTGGTGGAGACCAGATCGGCCAGGTAGCCGCTATGGCAGCCTTCATAGAGCAGGCTGTGGAACTGCATGTTGAAGGCGGCGTACTCGTCCAGCGCGCCCTTATGCACCAGGTCGGCCGATTGCTGGTGCAGATCGCTCAGCGCCCGGCGCTCGCCGGCACTCATGCGCTGCGCGGCGAGGCGCGCGCAGGCCGCCTCCAGCTCCGCCATCGCCTCGAACATCTCGGTCAGGCGGTGGTCGGTGATGGTGGCGACGACGCAGCCGCGATTGGGCCGGCGCTCGGCCAGCCCCATGGCGGAAAGCTGGCCCAGCGCCTCGCGCACCGGCGTGCGGGAAACGCCGAATCGCTCCGCCAGCTTCGGCTCGTCCAGCTTCTCGCCAGGCGGCAGCAGTCCTTTCAGGATATCGTCGGCCAGGACGCGCACCATCTCGTCCACCGTGGTGCCGGCGCGCAACAGAGCGCGCCTTTGCTGCTGCATCATGCCGGCAGCCCCTCCCCCTGGTAAATCGCCGGCGGATGCGGAATCGCCTCCAGCAGCGTGCGCGTATACTGATGCTGGGGATCGTGCAGCACGCTTTCGGTCTGCCCCTCCTCCACGATACGCCCCTGGCGCATGACGATCACCCGGTCGCAGATCAGCCGCACCACGTTGAGATCGTGGCTGATGAAAAGATAGCTCATTCCCAGCTCGACCTTCAGGTCGGCCAGCAGATTCAGCACCACCGCCTGCACCGAGACATCCAGCGCCGCCGTCGGCTCGTCCAGGATCAGCAGCTTGGGGTCCAGCGCGATCGCCCGCGCGATGCCGACGCGCGCCTTCTGCCCGCCGGAGAGCTGATGCGGGAACCGGTCCAGCAATTCCTGCGGCAAGCCGACCAGGCGCGCCAGCTCCTCCACCCGGCCGCGCGCGGCGTCGCGGCGGATGCCGCCCAGGCGGAACAGCGGGTCGGCAATGGAATCGAAGGCGCTCCAGCGCGGATTCAGGCTGTCGGTCGGGTCCTGGAACACCATTTGCAGCTTGCCGCGCAGCGGCGAGCGGGCGAAGCGCGCGGCCGGCGTCGCGGCGATATCCTCCCCGGCGAAGCGGATCGCCCCCGAGGTCGGGTCGAGCAGCCGCATGACCATCGCCGAGGTGGTGGATTTGCCGCAGCCGCTCTCGCCCACCAGCCCCAGGCTTTCGCCCTCATGCACGGTGAAGGAGATGCCGTCGACGGCGCGGAAGGCGGCAGCGCCGCGCCGGCCGGAAAATTCCTTTACCAGGTCGCGCACCTCCAGCAGCGGCGCGCCCTGCGGCATCGGCGGCGGGGCCGGCTTCGGCTCCGGCAGCAGGTCGCGGACGTTGGAATCGAGGCGCGGCGTGGCCCGCAGCAGGCGCTTGGTATAGGCGTGCGCCGGGTCGCTGAAAAGGCTGGCGGCGCGCGCCTGCTCCACCACCTTGCCCTTCTCCATCACCACGATGCGGTCGCAATAGGCGGCGGCCAATCCCAGATCGTGGGTGATCAGGATGGTCGACATGCCGCGCGCCTGCGTCAGCTCCACCATCAGATCCATGACCGTCTTCTGCGTGGTCACATCCAGGCCGGTGGTCGGCTCGTCGGCGATCAGCAATTGCGGCCGGCAGGCGAGCGCGATGGCGATGACCACGCGCTGGCACATGCCGCCGGACAGCTCGAACGGATAGGCGTGGTAGCGCTCCTCCGGATTGGCGATCTTCACCGCGCGCAGGCTTTCGATCGCCGCCTGCTTGGCGGTGGAGCGCACGGCCAGCGCATGCTCGATCAGCACATCCTCGATCTGCCGCCCGATACTGCGGATCGGGTTCAGCGCCGCGCGGGGGTTCTGGAACACCATCGACATTTCGCGGCCGCGCAGCTCGGTCATCACCTTTTCCGGCGCCTTATCGATGGCGATGCCGCCGAAGGTGATGGCCCCCTCGGCGATCCGCCCGGCGCGGTCCAGAATGCGCATGACGGCGTAGGAGGTGACCGACTTGCCGGACCCCGATTCGCCGACGATGCCGACCGTCTCTCCCTTGCCGACGGCGATATTCACCCGCTCGATCGCCCTCACCGTGCCGCGCCGGGTGGCGAACTCCACCGTCAGGTCGCGCACGTCGAGCAACGGAATGGCGTTCATGATGCCCCCTCCCTTTACGTGCGCCGCAGCGGGTCGACCAGGTCCCGCAGACCGTCGCCCAGCAGATTGAAGGTGAACACCGCCAGCATCAGCGCGGCCCCGGGGAACAGCGCCAGCCACCATTCGCCCGACACGATGAAATTGGCCCCTTCGGCGACCATGATGCCCCATTCCGGCGTCGGCGGGCGCACGCCCAAGCCGATGAAGGACAGCCCGGCGGCATTCAGGATCGCCCAGCCCATGTTCAGCGAGATCTGCACCATCATCGGCGGCAGCGAGTTGGGGAAGATATGCATCGCCAGCACCCGCAGATCGCTGTTGCCCGACAGCTTGGCCGCCTGCACGAAGCCGGATTCGCGCCGGACATTCACCTCGGCGCGGGCCATGCGGGCATAGAAGGGCAGGTTGATCAGCGCGGTGGCGTAGATCACGTTCTCGATGGTGTTACCGGCCGCCGCCACGATGCCCATCGCCAGCACGAACAGTGGGAAGGCCATGATGGTGTCCAGGCAGCGCCCGACGACGCGGTCGGTCCAGCCGCCATAATAGCCGGCCAGCGAGCCCAGCGCCGAGCCGGCGGCGAAGGACAGCGCCACGGCGGCGACGGAGATCGACAGATCAAGCCGGGTGGCGACAACGACGCGCGAGAACACATCGCGGCCCAGATGGTCGGTGCCGAACCAATGGCTCCAAGAGGGCGGCTGCAAGGCGCTGGCCCCGTCGGTCGCCAGCGGATCGTAGGGCACCAGCCAGGGGCCGAACAAAGCGGCCGTCACGAACATCATGAACAGCGCGAAGGCCACGGCGGTGACCGGGTTGCTGGCCAGCACATAGCGGAAATGCCGCCAGAAACTGTTGCGCCGCGACGCGGGGGTCGGATGGTCGGCGATGCTCGCCATGGCTCAATCCTCCAGCCGCAGGCGCGGGTCGACGAGGGTGTAGATGATGTCGATGGTCAGGTTCAGCGCCACGAACAGCAGCGCCATCGCCAGCACGAAGCCCTGCACGGCGGCATAGTCGGAGACCACCAACGCCTCGATGGCGTAGGAGCCGATGCCCGGCCAGGCGAACACCTTCTCCACCAGCACGTTGGCCCCCAGCGCGAAGGAGAACACCATGCCCAGCGTGGTAATGACCGGCAGCACGGCGTTGCGGAAGGCATAGCCGAACAACACCTTGCGGCGCGACAAGCCGGCCGCCCGCGCGGTGCGGATGAAGTCGCTGGCCAGCACCTGCAGCATGGCCGCGCGGGTCATGCGGGCGATGGGGGCCAGGGTGAACAGCGCCAGCGTCACCGCCGGCAGGATCAGATGCTGCAGGGCGCTCAGCGTCGCCTGGAGGTCGCCGGCGATCACCGTGTCGATCAGATAGAAGCCGGTCACCGGGTCGGGCGGCAGATAGAGGATGTCCAGCCGCCCCATCGGCGGCGGGGCCCAGCCCAGCAGGTAGTAGAACAGATAGACCAGCGCCAGGCCGGTGAAGAAGGTCGGCAGCGACACGCCGGCCGTCACCACGAAGCGGCACAGATGGTCGATCCAGCTATCCGGCCGGGTGGCCGCCAGCACGCCCAGCGGCACCGCCACGGCAATGGACAGCAGCAATGCTATCAGCGTCAGCTCCAGCGAAGCCGGCAACCGGGTGATCAGCTCCGTCAGCACCGGCTGACCGGTGGAGATGGAGGTGCCCAGATTCCCGGTCGCCAGATCGCCCAGATAGGCCAGGAACTGCACCGGCAGGCTGCGATCCAGCCCAAGCTGCTTGCGGATTTCCGCGATCGACGCCTCGTCCGCCGCCGGCCCGGCGAAATACACCGCCGGGTCGCCCGGCAAGGCCCGGGTCAGCAGAAAGGTGATGATCACGATGCCCGCGATGGCGGGCGCCGCCTGCAGCAGGCGACGCCCGATCAGCCGGGCCTTGGGCGGGATCGCGATAGCCATGCCGGTCCCTTACGCGGTCTTGAAGGTCAGCGTGCGGACATCCGGCATGCGGTGGAACCAGGCCTCGTAGCCTTCGACGCCCGGCCGCATGGCCACATCCAGGTTCGGCTGATACAGCGGGATGCGCGGCACTTCCTCGAACGCCTTGGCGATCATGCGCTTGATCTTCGGGGCATAGTCCGGATTGTCCATCGGCATGTGCAGCGTCTCGTTCACCAGCTGCATCATCTCCGCATCGTCATAGTTGGACGAGTTGAACAGGTTGCCCTTCACATAGGCCCAGAAGAAGTAATAGTCCGGCGTGTTCAGCCAGCCGCCGAAATTGTCGAGATGCAGCGGCAGCTTCTTCTCGACCAGCGCCACGGTGCGCCAGTTGGCGCCCGGAATCTTGTCGATGCTGGCCTTGATGCCGATCTTCGCCAGCCCTTCCTGGATCAGCAGCGCGGTCGGCTCGCCCCATTCCGCCGTGCCGAGATCGAAGGAGAGCGGCACCTCGAACCCGTCCTTGAAGGCGGTCTGCGACAGCAGCTCCTTCGCCTTGTCGTAATCGGTGGTGTAGGGGAAGGGCTGCGGCCAGGAAATATCCGACGGCTCGAAGCTCTTGCCGCCCCACATCTGCGCGCCGCGCTCATAGGCCGCGTTCTGGAAGATTTCCGCGTAGGGCACCGCATAGGCGACGGCCTGGCGCACCTTCTTGTCCTTGAACGGCTCGAAATTGAAGTTGGTGCAGAGCACGTGCAGGCAATTCTCGATCGGCGCGCCGACCACCTTCACGCTCTTCATCGCCGCCAATTCCTTGGCGTCCTTCGCCGGAATATCGTGCGACAGATGCACATCGCCGCGCTCGATCAGGGCACGCCGGGTCGATTGCGAGGGGATTTCGCGCACGATAATGCGCTTGGCCGCCGGCAACGGCCCGCCCTTCCAGGCATCGTTGCGGCTATAGACAAGCTGTTGGCCGGAATCCCAGCGCTCCACCTTGTACGCGCCGGAGCCGGCCGGGGTGCGATGCAGATACTCCATCGCCCAGGGGTCCTTCTCGGTCGCGTTCTTCTTGGCGAGCTTCGAGTTGATGATGAAGGGCACCGGCACGGCGAGGTCGGGCAGCGTCAGCTTCGACTGGCGCAGGAAATTGATCTTGAAGGTCTTGGCGTCGATAACCTCGAACTGCTCCGGCTTTTCCAGCGAGCCAGCCTTCATCTGCACGGTCGGGAAGCCACCCACGGTAACCGCCCGGTCGAGCGACCATTTCACATCCTCGGCCGTCACCGGGCTGCCGTCCCAGAAAGTCGCATCCTTCAGCTTGAAGGTGACGGAATTGCCGTCGGGCGCGATCTCCCAGCTTTCCGCCAGTTCGCCTTCCAGCTTGGAATAATCGTAGCTCAGCGTGCCGTCCGGCATGGTCTTGGTGCCGAAGGTTAGCAGCCGGTCATAGCAATTGACCGACACCTGATAGCTGGGCCGGTTGGTGCCGGTGCGGTGCAGGTCCAGGCTGTTGATCGTCGTGCCGGTCACCACGACCAGCGTATCGGCCACCGCCGCCGAGGCCGGCAGAACCTTCAGGAACGGCAGCATCCCCGCCCCGATCGCGGTCGCCGTTCCGGCCTTCAGAAAATCTCTCCGCTTCATGTGCAGTACCCCTTCGACTGTTGTTCTGCATCGAAGTGCATGCACTTATTGGGCCAATTTCTATGAGAGGATAAAATATAATATTTTCAATATATTATGCGAAACGATCTTAAGTCACCTCGCCGCCTCAAAATAAAACAACCGCCTATTTTTTATACAGCGATTAAAAATTAGGCGATTTGGCCATCTCAGCGGAACGGCGCCAGCGCGGCGGCGCGGGCGGCGGCGGGGCGCAGGGCCATGAAGCGGTCGCCGGCTTCCAGCATGGCGCGGCGGCCGGCGGGAGTGGCCAGCGCCGGTTCCGCGTCCTTCAAGGCGGCCAGCAGGTCGCTGCCCAGCGCATCGAATTGCGGACGCAGATCGCGGCCGAGGTCGAGCGCATCGGCGAAACGGCCCTGGCCGGCGGCTTTCCAATCGGCATGCAGCGATTCCTGCAAGGCGCGGCTGGCGGCGATCTGCGCCACGATGACGGCGCGCGCCAGCGCCGGGTCGATGCCTTCCGCGGTGGCGCGATTCACCGTCGCCTCGATCACCGCCTGCTCGCGCGGCACGTCCTGGATCGGCTGGCCGCTGTTCCATTTGGCGCGCGCGACTTCCACACCCAGGGCCAGCCGCCGGTCGAGCACGGCGGCGAGGCGGCCGGGCGCATCCTCCGGCGATGGGGCCGGCTGGGTCAGTGGGGCGGCGTGCGCCCAAATTGCCGGGCAGGTGGCGAACGGCAGGCCATAGAGGGCGGCACGCAGGAGGGTGCGTCGGCTGGCGATCATGGCGGCTTCCTTTATTTTTCTCCGGATATTCTTCAGCTCTGCGCCGCAGGGGGCGCGTCGCGCAGCCGGTCGAGCCGTATGACGTCGACACGCTTCCACTGCGCGCCCCAGTCGATCCCGCCGGTCTCGGTGACGATGATGTCGTAGGCGAAATGCAGCTCGCGATGCAACATGGCGCGGAGGGCGGCGTGTTCCTCCTCGGTCAGCGGCCGCTCCGGCACCACGAAGGCCTCGATCAGCCCATCGGCATATTGCACCAGGCGATGTTCGCGGATCGGCGCGACCTTGCGCCAATATTCCCCGGTCAGCGGGGCCAGGTAGAGCGAGCCGTCCGGCCGTTGCAGGAAGCTGCGCTGGCGCCCCCACAGCCGGCCGATCACCGGCAGGTTTATCCCGCAATCGCAGGGCGCGCCCCATTCCGCCACATCGCCGATGTCATAGCGGATGAGCGGCATGGCGAAACCGTGCAGGCCGGTCAGCAGCACCCGCCCCGGTATGCCGGGACCGCAGGGCCGCCCGGCATCGTCCACGATCTCGACCAGCAGCAGGGCCGACAGCGCATGGTAATGCGCATGCTTCGGGCATTGCAGCGCAATCCAGCCCAGCTCCTCGCAGGAATAGCGGTCGACGATGCGCGCGCCGCCAAACGCGCGCGCCGCCCGGGCGCGCAGTTCCGGCGTCACCGTCTCGCCGAAGGTGATGATCTGGCGCAGCGACAGCTCGCCGCCTGCCAGCTCGGCCAGCCGGGCCGCCATCGCCGGGGTGGTCAGCAGATAGGGCGGCCGCAGATCCTGCAGCCAGGCGGCGATATCCTCCGGCGAATGCTTCAGCAAATTACGGATATGGGACGGCCCGGTCTTGCCCAGCATCTGGAACAGCGGCCCCCAATGGGGCTGCGTGCCGTCCGGCATGTCCTTCACCACGGCCAGCGGCTGGCTGCCGTCGCGGCCATGCCAGTAATTCTCCACCAGCGACATCGCCTGGTATAGCGGCCGATAGGTCGGCTTATAACGCTCCACGGCCACCGGGCGGCCGGTCGAGCCGGAGCTGCGGGCGGTGGAGAGGGTCTGCGCCGTCATCTCCGGGCTGTGCGCGCGTATCGTCTCGGCATTTTCCTGCAATTCGGCGCGGGTCAGGATCGGCAGCCGGGCGAAGGCGCTCATGTCGCTCCCCTCCTCCGGCTGGAACCCCGCCGCCCGCAAGCGGGCCTGCCAGAACGGCGAATAGCGCCAGGCATGGCGCAGCAGCCCACGCAGATTGATCAACTGCCGCTGGCGCTGCTCGGCAACCGACAGCCGCTCGAACTGGCGGAACTGGTCGACGACATTCAGAATTTGCGCGAGCGCCGGATGGGGAATCGACGGAAACATGCGCCATCAATCGCCTGCCCGCAGGCAAGCGTCAACCGAAGAACGCAGCCTCGATTTTCGGCGATATCCAGCGCCGCCCTTACCTCAACTGCTCCGCATGATGGCGGATATGATCGCCGATGAAGCTGGCGATGAAATAGTAACTATGGTCGTAGCCCGGCTGGTGGCGGACATTCAGCGGAATGCCGGCCGCGGCCGCCGCGCCGACCAGCAGCTCCGGGCGGAGCTGTTCGGCCAGGAATTCGTCCGCCGTGCCCTGATCGATCAGGATCGGCCGGTCCCAGGCCGTGGTTTCAACCAGGCAAGTGGCGTCATAGGCCCGCCAGGCCTGGCGATCCGGGCCGAGATACTGCCCCAGCGCCTTCTGCCCCCATGGCACTTGGCTGGGCGCGACGATCGGCGAGAAGGCGGAGACCGAGCGGTACTTGCCCGGATTGCGCAGCGCGCAGACCAGCGCGCCATGCCCGCCCATGGAATGGCCGGTGATGCCTTGGCGTGCCGTATCAACCGGAAATTCCGCCGCGACCAGCCCCGGCAGCTCCTGCGTCACATAGCTGTACATCCGGTAGTGCCGCGACCAGGGCTCCTGCGTCGCATCGACATAGAAGCCGGCGCCGGAGCCGAAATCGTAGCTGTCATGCTCGCCCGGCAGGTCCAGCCCGCGCGGGCTGGTGTCCGGCGCGACCAGGATCAGCCCATGCTCGGCGGCGTAGCGCTGCGCGCCGGCCTTCACGGTGACATTCTCCCAGTTGCAGGTCAGGCCGGAGAGAAAATACAGCACCGGCAGCGTGCCGCCCGCCTCGGCCTGGGGCGGCAGATAGACGGCGAAATCCATCGCCGTCCCGGTCTCCGCCGACGGGTGGCGGTAGACGCCCTGCACGCCGCCGAAGCAGGCATGCTTCTTCAGGATTTCCAGGCTCATCAGAAGGTCACGACGCTGCGGATCGACTTGCCCTCATGCATCAGGTCGAAGGCGTCGTTGATCTTCTCCAGCGGCATGGTGTGGGTGATCATGTCATCGATATTGATCTTCCCCTCCATGTACCAGTCGACGATCTTCGGCACGTCGGTGCGGCCGCGGGCACCACCGAAGGCCGAGCCCTTCCACACCCGCCCGGTGACCAGCTGGAACGGCCGGGTCGAAATCTCCGTGCCGGACGGGGCGACGCCGATGATGACCGACTGGCCCCAGCCCTTGTGGCAGCACTCCAGCGCCTGGCGCATGGTGGTGACGTTGCCGATGCACTCGAAGGAATAATCCGCTCCGCCCTTGGTGAGGCTGACAAGGTAGGGCACCAGATCGCCCTCGACCTCCTTCGGGTTCACGAAATGCGTCATGCCGAATTTCTCGGCCATCGCCTTGCGGTTCGGGTTGATGTCGACGCCGACAATCATGTCGGCCCCGGCCAGCCGCGCGCCCTGCACGACGTTCAGGCCGATGCCGCCCAGGCCGAACACCACGACGTTGGAACCCGGCGTCACCTTGGCGGTATGGATCACCGCGCCCACCCCCGTGGTTACGCCGCAGCCGATGTAGCAGACCTTGTCGAACGGCGCGTCCTCGCGGATCTTCGCCACCGCGATCTCCGGCAGCACCGTATAGTTTGAGAAGGTGGAGGTGCCCATATAGTGCCAGACATCCTGCCCGTCGAGGCGGAATCGGCTGGTGCCGTCCGGCATCACGCCGCGGCCCTGGGTCTCGCGGATCGCCTGGCACAGGTTGGTCTTCTGGCTGAGGCAATATTCGCACTGCCGGCATTCCGGCGTGTAGAGCGGGATGACATGGTCGCCCTTCTTCACGCTGGTCACGCCCGGCCCGATATCGACCACAATGCCGGCCCCCTCATGCCCCAGAATGCAGGGGAACATGCCCTCGCTGTCCAGACCCGACAGGGTGTAGGCGTCGGTATGGCAGACGCCGGTGGCCTTGATCTCCACCAGCACCTCGCCTGCCTTGGGGCCTTCGAGATGGATGGTCTCGATGCTGAGCGGCTTCTTGGCCTCGAAGGCGACGGCGGCGCGGACTTGCATTTCGATACTCCTGGCTGGCAATTCTTTCGGCAGATCATACACGCCTGAACAGCAGTGTCAGGTTGTTCGCGGGCATCACGGCGATCTCCTCCAGGCGGAAGCCGCTGCGCGTCGCCAGCGGGACCACCTCGCCCTCCAGGCAGCGCACGCCCCAGCGCGGATCGCGGGCTTGCAGGCTGGCATCGAAGGCGGCGTTGGACTCCGCTGTATGCCGGCCCTCGCGTCGGTACGGGCCATAGAGCACCAGCGGCGCGCCAGTCGGCAGCAGGCGGGCAGCGCCAGCGAACAGCCCCTCGGCGGCTTCCCAGGGAGCGATATGGATCATGTTGCAGCAGAAGATGGCGTCGGCCCGCGTCACCGGCCAGGGATCGGCAGTGACGTCCAGCCGCAGCGCCGGGCGGATGCGCGCGCAGCCGCTGGCGCGGGCATGGGCGTCGATATCAGCCAGGGCGTCAGGCGAGTAATCGGTCGGCTGCCACTCCAGGCCCGGCAACTGCGGGGCCATATAGGCGGCATGCTCGCCGGTTCCGCTGGCGATCTCCAGCAACAGCCCCTCGGCCGGCAGGAAGCGGCGCAGCACCGCCAGCAGCGGCGCGCGGTTGCGCAGCGTGGCAGGGGCGTGGGCTGGAGTATATTCAGGCGCCGACGTGCCGGTCATGTCGATTCCTTCTTGTGCCAGTTCCAGGGGGCGGCGGGCGGTCCGGCCGGATTCATCTCGGCAGGATAGATCAGCTTGGCCAGGAACATGTCAATCGCAACGCCGTCTGTCGACAGCGGCAGAACCAGGGAATCGAAATAAAACGGCTCGCCGGCAATCAACCGCCGGCCGGTGGCGGAGATCGGCTCGCCCAGCGCCAGGGCGCGCTCGAACAGGTGCTGGCAAAAATCGCGGAAGGCAGGATCGGGCAAATCGTCGAAGGTGCGGCCGGTCAGATCGTAGCCGGCCCTTGAGGCGATCAAGTCGCCGATCAGGCGATAGCGGAATTGCAGCCGATCGCCCTGGTGCGGCGCGATCAGCATGACCGTGCCCAGATGCGGCCTGAACGCGGCCGGATCAATATCGGCGCGGGCGGGATAACGCCGTTCGCCCCGCAACGCTTCCCAGCGCGCAAGGAGATCGAGCAGATCGGGTGATTGGGTGTCGATATGCTCCCAGGCGGGCATGGAGCAACAATTGGCTACGGGCGGAATTGTTCCAGTTCGCGGCGGATCATGACAGGCGGCAAGCCGCTTCCCGGCATGAAAACGGCCGCCGACGCGGAAGCGCCGGCGGCCGGGATATTCTTCGCTTACGGACGGTCGCAGGGACCGTTGTTCAGCCCGTCATAAGTCCCCTGGGCGTTGGGATATTCCACCAGCACGACGGAGCCGTCGGCCGAGCAGGTGTTCAAGCCGGCGAAGCGGCCGCCGCCGCAGGCGCTCAGCATGCCCACGGCCAACACGACGATAAGGATGCGATACATGATGCTACCTTTCCTGGAAGCTCAGATGGGCCGGGTCAGAACTGCTTGCCGGGGGCGAAGGTCAGCAATTCCACGGAGTTGTTGTTGCGGAACTGGTAGACCACGCCTTCCTTATACACGTTCTGGCAGTATTGGTCGCCATCGCGGAACAGCTCCCAGGTCATGCACATCTGGCCATCCGGCATGATCTGCCACTTGCCCTTCTCCACGCCGGTCGGGCGCTTCAACTCTGCCGCGCCACCGGGGGCGACGTACATGGTGTAGGTCGCGCGCGAGCCGCTCATCTGCCCGGTGCCGGTGTTGCCAACCACGAGGCTCTGCACCTCGGCGGCGGTCAAGGGCGGGCCGGGCGGCAGGTTGACCGGCGGGCCCAACGGTTCCGGCTGGCCGGCGCAGGCGCCAACGGCGAGAAGCGAAGCGCACAAGATGAATTTCTTCATTTCTAGCTCCTGGAATTAGTGACGACGCGCGTTGATTGCCTGGTGTCCTGCGCGCCTTCGGAAACCCGACAGGCAGATAAACCCCACCCGTTGACCGGTAATCGTCCAATCGAGCCTATAACGCCTGGATATGCGAAACGGTTCCCTGGTGTGATTTAAAGAATATCCGCCAGGCGTTTTTATTGCGCGTCCCGCACCGCCCGCCACACCGTCTCCGGGGTCAGCGGGATATCGATATGCTCGACGCCCAGCGGGCGCAGCGCGTCGAGGACGGCGTTCATGATCGGCCCCGGCCCGCCGATCGAGGACACCTCGCCCACCCCTTTCGCGCCGATCAGGCTGTTCGGGCTGGCTGTCGGGGCCCAGCCATGGGCGATGGCCGGCACATCGTCGGCGCGCGGCATGGTGTAATCCATGAAGCTGCCGGACAGCAGCTGGCCGCTCTGCGGGTCGTAGCGCACCGCCTCCAGCAGCGCCTCGCCGACCGACTGGCCGATACCGCCATGAATCTGACCCAGCGCCGTCGCCTCGTTGATGACGCGGCCCAGATCGTCCACGCCGGTCCAGCGCAGGATTTTCACCCGTCCGGTCTCGGGATCGACCTCCACCTCCACCGCGTAAGCGCCGTTTGGGAAGGTGGTGTGCAGCCCCTCGAAATCGAGCTGGGCGATGCAGCCGGCCCCCATCTCCTCGTCGCGCGCCGTCGCCGGCAGGCTGTCCCACCCGGCGGCAACCTCGCCCAGGGCGATCTTGCGGTCGGTGCCGGCGATACGGAATTCGCCGAACCCGTATTCGATGTCGCGCGCCGAGGCTTCCAGCAGATGCCCGGCCACCGCCTTGGCCTGCTGGATCAGTTGCAACGCCGTGCGGTGCACCGTGTTGGCGGCAATCGGCATCAGGTTGGAACCGCCGGTGCCGCCGCCCTTCGCCAGGTAATCGCTGTCTCCCTGCTCGACGCGGATACGCCCGACCGGGATTTCCAGCGTCTCGGCCGCGACCATCGCCAGCGCCGTGCGATGGCCCTGGCCGGAATCCTGCGTGCCGCTGCGCACGATCACCGTACCGTCGGGTTGCGCGATGACCTCGCTGCGCTCCGCGGTCGAGCCGCCGGTGGCGTGCATGTGGAACGTCAGGCCCAGCCCGCGTTTAAGCCCGCGCGCCGCGCTCTCCGCCTTGCGGGCCGGGAAGCCGGCAATATCGCCGGCCGCCAGGATGCGCTCCATGATCGTCGGGAAGTCGCCGCCATCGTAGGTCTCGCCCATCGCCGTGCGATAGGGCAGGTCGGCCGGCGTCACCAGATTGCGGCGGCGTAGCTCCAGCCGGTCGATGCCCAGCCGGTCGGCTGCCACATCGATCAGCCGTTCCGTGGTGGAGACCGTCTCCGGCTTGCCAGCACCGCGATAGGCGTCGGTCGGCACGGCGTTGGTGAACAGCCCGCGCACCCGGTAATGCAGGCCCGGAATTCTATAGCAATGGCCGAAGACCCGCACCGCCCCCTTGGTCGAGGTGTTGGCCGCGACATGGTTGGTATGGGCCCCCATATCGGCCAGCGCGTCGATCCTGAAGGCCAGGAATTTGTAATCCTTGTCCAGCGCCAGCGCCGCCCGGTCGACGCGGCCCCGGCCCATAATGTCGGACACCATGCCCTCGGTGCGGCTGGACATCCAATGCACCGGCCGGCCGGTCGCCTTGGAGGCCACCAGCGCCAGAACCTGCTCCGGATAGGGCCAGATCTTCACCGCGAAGCTGCCGCCGACATCCTCGGTGACAACGCGCACCTTGTCGGTCGGCACGCCCAGGCAATCGGCCATGGCCGCGCGGATGCCGACCACCCCCTGGCTCGGCGTGGTGAGGCTGTAGCGGCCGGTGGCTTCATCATAGACGCCCAGCGCGCCGCGCGTTTCGATCGGGGCGATGACGATGCGCGGATGGCGCACCGTCAGCTCGACCACGTGGGCAGCCGCGGCGAAGGCGCGCTCGGTCTCCTCGCGGTTGCCGATATCCCAGTCGAACGAGATGTTGTCCGGCAGCTCCGGCCAGACTTTCGGCCCGCCTTCCGCCGCCGCCTCGACATCGATGACGGCCGGCAGCTCGTCGACATCCAGCACGATGGCTTCCAGCGCGTCGAGCGCCTGCTCCTCGGTCTCGGCGACGATGGCCGCCACCGGCTCGCCGACATAGCGCACCGCCTTGTCCGCCAGGATCGGCCGGTCGCGCGCAACCATCGCCGTGCCGTCGCTGTTCGGCGTCACCGCCGCCGGCTTCAGCGGGCCGACGCCCAGCCCGGCCAGGTCGGACGCCGTCAGCACCAGCCGCACGCCGGGCAGGCCGCGCGCCGCCGAGACATCCAGATGTCGGATCGTGCCATGCGCGCTGCTGGACCGCAGCACCACCATGGTCAGCGTGCCCGCCGGGCGACGGTCGGCGACATAGTTTCCCTTGCCGGTTAGAAGGGCTTCGTCTTCTAGGCGCAGCATCGGTCCCCGCAGCGGCTGTGACATTCCGCCTGCGTTCTTACGGACGAACCGCGCGCCGCACAAGTCCCCCTGGGAGGGCCGTCATTGAAAGGCGAAAAGCAAATAGCCAGCGGCTCGCAATCGGATTGAAACCAATTCTGACATACACCTTTTGGGATGTATTTTGAGTTTCAGGCGGCCTGAAGTTCACCTAGCATGAGGTGGGGTTCAAAAAGGGAGGGGGAGAGCAATGACCAAGCGAAATGGGAAGCCGGGTATTGCGCGGCGCGATTTCCTGGCCGGCGCAAGCGCGCTGGGGCTGGGCCTGGCGGGGCTGCCGCTGCTGCCGAAAGCGGCGGTGGCGCGGGTAGCGCGAGAGGCGGCGCCGGCCGGGGCCGCGATAGCGCGGCTGGCGATCTATCCGGCCATCGGCATCTGCCGGGTTGGCGGCAGCCAGCAATGGTTCCTGGCCCCCGAAGTGCCGGGCCTGCCCTCGCGGCCGGAAGGCGGCTTCAAGGATGGCGAGCAACTCATCAAGAAGCAGGTGCAGCGCTTCCGCGTCTATGCGTTCGACGATCAGGGCCGGGTGATCCGCGAGATCACCGCCGCCGAGGCGACCATCGAATGGACCGTGCATGTCGCCAACACCAAGGCCGCCTGGTACGGTTTCAACAACCCGCTGGATAATGGCGATCTGGCCCCCGGCCTGCCGGGGCAGATGCGCAACCAGTACTTCGTCTCCGACAAGCAGCGCGCCGAGATGCTGGTGATCGACGGCGGCCAGCACAGCATTACGGGGGCCAGCACCAATCCCGCCGGCACCGATGCGGCCCACGCCATGGGCGGTGTGTTCTACGGCACCGAGCCGGTCGGGCTGGGGCATCTGCGCACCGATTCGGCTGGTCGGCTGCTGGTCTTCCCGCCCGACGGCGTGTCGAACAGCCCGGTCGGCAGCGGCATCACCAGCTTCGCCGACAATGATGGCTGGCACGATGACTGGTGCGACGGCCCGGTGAAGGCGACGGTCACGCTGGCCGATGGCGTGAAGCGCGAGGCCGCCTCCGCATGGGTCGCCAGCGTCGGCCCGAATTTCGCGCCGGAGATTCCGCCGGTCACCACCCTCTATGACGTGATCGAGGATCTGAACGTCGCCGAGGGCTGGAGCCCGCGCCCCGCCACGCCTCTTTCGTTCCGCAAATATATCTACCCGACCTTCCGCCGGCTGGCGCTGATGGAATGGGTGGCCAGCTCCGCCAATCTGCAGGCCGGCTGGCTGGATATCGGCGATTTCTCCGACCCTGCCTATATCGCCCGGCTGGCCGATCCCAGCCCGGCGAACCGGGCGCTGCGCGCGCATGTGTTCTCCAAATTCCGGAATCCGAACAACCATGGCGACGAAGCCTATAAGGAGGAGCGGCTGAAGCTGCCCTACATGCTGGGCGATGGCATCAATTACGATGGCAGCCCGCTGCAATGGTTCCAGTTTCCGGCGCTGCAATATTCCTATCTGGAGCAATGGGCGGCCGGCGATTTCGTGAACGACCTGAACGATTCCGCCGCCGACGCCATCGAGGCCATCGAGCAGGTGCCGCTGGCCGACCAGCCCTTCGCCTTGACCGAGGCGGCGCTGGAACCCTGCTCCGGCGGCGCGTTCCATCCCGGTGTGGAGCTGACCTATTATCTGCGGCTGAAGCCGATGTATGCCCGCGCCAACGGCCAGGACCCCGAGCCCTTCCGCCTGGCGCTGGGCGACCGCCCCAGCCTGATACAGAATGTCGGCCGGCTGCTGACGCCGGAGATCGCCTTCGCCGGCGGCAATGGCGCGCCGCCGCCCATCGGCCCGCAAATGCCGGGCGACCTGACGCGCTGGATGGGCCTGCCCTGGCAGTGCGACGCCTTCAGCTGCCAGCAGGTGGTGATGCAGGAGGATTTCCCCACCGCCGTGTGGTGGCCCGCCCTGCTGCCCATCGACGTGCTGCCGGAGAAATATTACCAGGAACTGCTGCGCGCTGACCTGCCGGCCGAGCAGCGCTTGAAATTCTACGAAAACCGCGTCGCCTGGTCGCGCGGCGTGGCCGGCATCGGCTACCATGCCGACGCCAGCTATTGGGACGGCATCACCAACATGATCACCCTGTGGCAGCGCATGGGCTTCGTGGTGAAGCGCCCCGGCCCGACCGACAAGGACAAGCCGGCGGCGATTCCATCCGAACTGTTCGTCGAGGTCGGGCGTGGCAATATGGAGATGCGGTTCAACTGGAAACCGACCGACGGCATGCTGCCTAAGTGACCGTGCAAGCAACCGCGCAGGAACCCGGCGATGTCGCCGTTCTGGGCGGCGGCATCGCCGGTGCGGCGGCCTGCGTGGCTCTGGCCCGGCTGGGCCACGCGCCGCTGTGGATCGCCCCCGCCAAGCCGGCAGCGGATCGCATCGGCGAAACGCTGGCACCGGCCGCCCGCACGATCCTGGCCGATCTGGGTCTGGCCACCCTGCTCGACTCGCCGCACCACCGGCCGGCCAATGCGGTGTACTCGGCCTGGGGCAGCGACAGGCTGACGGAGCGCAGCGGCATGCTGCATCTGGAAGGGCCGGGGCTGGTGCTCGACCGCCCGGCCTTCGAGGCCCAGATGCGCGCGGCGGCGCTGGAAGCCGGCGCCCAGCCCATCGACAGCGCCGTGAATACCGTCGAGCGCGCGGCGGGGTCATGGGCGCTGACGCTGGCCGACGGGCAGCGACGAACCGCCCGCTTCCTGATCGATTGCACCGGCCGGGCGGGCATGCTGGCCCGCCGGCTGGCGGCGCACCGGCTGGCGGCGCACAGGCGGGCTGACCGTCTGGTCTGCGCCCATGCCTTCCTGCGGCAGCGCGACAATGAAGTGGAGCCGACACCGGCAACGCTGATCGAGGCCGTCGCCGATGGCTGGTGGTATGCCACACTGCTGCCCGACCGGCGGCTGGCCCTGGCCTATTTTTCCGATCCCGACCTGCTGCCGCGCGGCCTGTCGCGGGACGCCGATTCCTGGCGGCGGCTGGCGGCGACGACACTCTATATCCGGCAATGGCTCGACAGCGCCGGCTACAGCCCGGATACGCCGCCGGCCCTGGCCAGCGCCGGCACCACCTGGCTGGAGCCAGCCGCCGAAGGGGCAGCCGGAACCGGCTGGGCCGCGGCCGGCGATGCGGCTGCGGCTTTCGACCCGCTTTCCTCGCATGGCATCACCACCGCGCTCTGGTCGGCCCGCGCCGCCGCCCGCGCCGCCGGGTCAGCGCTGCGCGGCGACATAGAGCCACTGGCCGCCTATGCCGACGCCGTGGCGCGCGGCGTCGCGGATTTCCGCCGTCAACATCTGATGCTGCACGCCCGCGAGACGCGCTTTGCCGACCGGCCCTTCTGGCAACGCCGGAATGGCGGCGGCTATGCAGCCGCCCAGCAGGCCGCCTCGGTCGCGAACCACTCATAGGTCCAGCGCAGGCCGACAGGCAGGTCGATGTACGGACTCCAGCCCAGCGCCCGCAGCCGGCTGCAATCCAGCAGCTTTCGCGGCGTCCCCTCCGGCCGGTCGGCATCGAAGCGGAGACGGCCGCGATAGCCGGCGATGTCGGCAAGCGTCCCGGCCAGATCGCGGATGCTGCATTCCTCGCCGGAGCCGACATTCAGCAACCCCTGCCAGGCCTGCGCATGGTAGGCCGCCGCCGGCATCGCCATGACATGCAGGCAGGCATCCGCCAGATCGTCGACATGCAGGAATTCGCGCCGGGCCGCCCCGCTGCCCCATATCGTCACTTCCGGCGCGCCCTGTTCCACAGCCGCATGGAAACGGCGAATCAGCGCCGGGATCACATGCCCGGCCTCGACATCGAAATTATCGCCGGGGCCATAGAGGTTGGTCGGCATGAGGCAGCGATAATCCCGGCCATGCTGGCGGTTCAGCGCCTCGCACAGCGCAATGCCGGCGATCTTGGCGATGGCGTAAGGCGCATTCGTCGGCTCCAGCGGGCCGGTCAGCAGCGCTTCCTCGCCTATCGGCTGGTCGGCCAGGCGCGGATAGATGCAGGAGGAGCCGAGGAACAGCAACGTCTCCACGCCGGACCGATGCGCCGCCTGGATAAGCGTCGTCGCAATCGCCAGATTGTCGTGGAGAAAATCGGCCGGGGCCGCTTCATTCGCCGCGATGCCGCCGACCCGCGCGGCGGCGATCCAGACTTCCTGCGGGCGGTGGGCGGCGAGAAAGGCTTCCACCTGATCCTGCCGCCGCAGATCGAGCGTCGATCGCTCCGCCGTCAGCAGGTCGATATCAGCCCGCCCCCGCAGCCGTCGGCGCAACGCCGCGCCGACCATGCCGCGGTGGCCGGCCAGGAAAATCCGCCGCGCCATCTTAAGGGACGGCCGCTTGCGGCCAAGGCATCGATGCCGTCTCTCGCCGCATCGGCCCTCCATCGCATTGGTTGGATATTCCTGAAAATATCAATCAATGCGGGAGGACCTGCAAGAGGGAACGCTATGCCGCGCGAACGCCGGAAAGGAATTCCTCAACGGCCTGGCGCAGGCGCTGGGATTGCTGCGCCAGATTGCCGGCCGAAGCGGTAACCTGGTCGGCGGCGGCGCCGGTTTCCCCGGCGGCTTGCGTCACGCTGGCGATGGTGGTGGAGACTTCCTGCGTGCCCCGCGCTGCCTCAAGAACGTTGCGGGAGATTTCCTGGGTCGCCGCGCCCTGCTCCTCGACGGCGGAGGCGATGGCGGCGGCAATCTCGTTGATCCGGTTGATGGTGCCGCCAATGCCGCGGATCGCGGCCACCGCCTGCGTGGTCTCGCTCTGGATGCCGCCGATCTGCTGGCCGATCTCCTCCGTCGCCTTGGCGGTCTGGGTGGCGAGGTTCTTCACCTCCGAGGCGACAACGGCGAAGCCCTTGCCGGCCTCCCCGGCGCGCGCCGCCTCAATGGTCGCGTTCAGCGCCAGC
>NZ_LPXN01000105.1 GCF_001618175.1 Oceanibaculum pacificum
GCCGGGTGAGGGGAGACCCGCGCTTACCCCTCCGCCAGCGCCGTCGGCTTGGGCAGCAGGCGGGCGAGGCCGTTGATCAGGGCGGCGGTTTCCTTGTCCAGCCTGCCGTCGAGGCAGGCGGGCCGGTAGCGCCGCTGGAAGGCGGTCAGGGTGGCCGGCAGGTCGGATATGTCGTAGCCGATCTGCGCCAGCAGGAAGGCGGCCTCCAGCGCGGTGCCGGGCGCGCCGGCGGGCTGCGGCTTCGGCCATAGGCCCAGCCGGTGGCGGGCGAGGCGCTGCCAGGGGAACAGCTCGCCGGGATCTTCCTTGCGGGTCGGCGCGATGTCGGAATGGCCGACCACGCGGTGGGGCAAAATCCCATGCCGCTGCCGGATGCTGGCCGCCAGCGTCAGCAGCGCGGCGATCTGCGCGTCCGGAAAGGGACGGTAGCCATGCTCGTGTCCCGGATTGACCAGTTCGATGCCGATGGAGGCGGAGTTCAGGTCGCTCTCCCCGGCCCAGAGCGACAGGCCGGCATGCCAGGCGCGGTTTTCCTCCGCGACCAGGCGGAAGCAGGCGCCGTCCTCCTCGATCAAGTAATGCGCGCTGACCTGGGCGGCCGGATCGCACAGCCGCTCCAGCGCCGCCTGGCCGCTCTCCATGCCGGTATAATGCAGCACCAGCAGATCGGGCCGCCGGCCGTCGCGGCGGTCGCCGAAATTGGGCGAGGGGCGGTCGATGACGGTCATGAGCGGGGGGCCGTCGGCTGCGCCTGCTGCGGCCGGCGGATGGTGATGATGGCGACGCCGACGATGGTGACGATACCGCCCAGTATCTTCAGCAGGCTGAGGCTCTCGCCCAGCATCGCCACGCCGGCCAGCACGCCGAAGACAGGGGCCAGCAGCGTGAAGGGCATCACCTGGGTGACCGGATATTGGCGCAGCATCCGCATCCACAAAGTATAGCCGATAATGGTGACGGCGACCGCCATGTAGACGATGGCCCCCCAGCCCTTCCAGCCGGCGGCGGCCAGCGCCGCCATGTGCCCGTCCTCCAGCAGCAGCGAGCCGAGCAGCAATTGCGGCGCGGCGAACACCGCCATCCAGCCATTCAGCGCCAGCGGGTCGATGTCCGATATCTGTTTCATCTGGATCGCCGCCACGGCCCAGACCATCGAGGCCATCAGCACGAAGCCGAGATAGAGCAGGTTGCTCTGCGTCTGCGGCTCGCCGGCCAGCAGCACCACGCCGCAAAAGGCCAGCGCCATACCCAGCGCGCGCCGCCAGCCCAGCTTGTCGTTGAAGAAAAGCGCGGCCAGCAGCGCCGAGAACGGCACCTGGATCTGTACCGCGATCGCCGCCGTGCTGGCGTCGACATGCTTCATGCCGGTGAACATCAGTGCGAAATGCACGAAGCCCAGCGTGAAGCTGAGCAGCACGATGCGGCCGAGCTGGGCGCGGGGCAGGGGAAAGAACGGCACCAGCAGGGCGGCCGTCAGCACGAACCGCAGCCCCATGATGAGCAGCGGCGGCAGCTCCTCCAATCCCCATTTGCCGAAACCGAAATTGGCGCCCCAGACCGCCATGACGAAGACAATCAGGGCGACGTCGCGCAGGTTCATGCCGACTTTGCCTGCTCGACTTCTTCGCGCATCGCCTCCAGCTCCAGCCAGCGATCCTCGGAAGTGGCGACAGCGGCGCGGGCGCGCTCCAGCAAAGCGCTGGATTTCTGGAAGCCGGCGGCGTCGCGGCGGAAGAAATCCGGATCGGCGAGCAGGGTTTCCAGCCGCGCGATCTCCGTCTCCAGCTTGGCGATGATGCCGGGCAGCTGTTCCAGCTCGCGCTGATCCTTGTAGCTCAGCTTGGCGGCGGGGGGCTTCGGCCGCTCCGGCTTTGGCGCGGCGGCTTTCGCGGCTTTCGGGGCTTCCTCGACCGGGACGGGGCGCTGCGTCAGGTAATCCTGATAGCCGCCGGCATATTCGGTGACCACGCCCTCGCCCTCGACGGCCAGGATGCTGGTGACGGTGCGGTCCAGGAAATCGCGATCATGGCTGACAAGCAGCACGGTGCCGGCATAATCGGCGACGACCTCCTGCAGCAAATCCAGCGTCTCCATGTCGAGATCGTTGGTCGGCTCGTCCAGCACCAGCAGATTATGCGGCTGGCAGAACAGCTTGGCGAGCAGCAGGCGGTTGCGCTCGCCGCCCGACAGGCTGCCGACGGGGCTGCGGAACTGCTTGTCCTGGAACAGGAATTCCTTCAGGTAGGTGGCGACATGCTTCGGCTTGTCGCCGATGAACACGGTGTCGCCGCCGGGGGCCAGCGTCTCCCACAGGCTGGTGGCGGGGTTGAGCTGCTCGCGCTTCTGGTCGAAATAGGCCAGCTCGACGCCGAAGCCGATCTTCACCCTTCCCTTGTCCGGCTTGGCCTCGCCGATCAGCATCTTCAGCAGCGTGGTCTTGCCGGCGCCGTTCGGGCCGATCAGGCCGATGCGGTCGCGGCGCAGCACGCGGGTGGAGAAATCCTTCACCAGCACTTTCTCGCCGCCCTCCGGCGTCGGATAGGATTTGAAGATGTGGTTGGCCTCGATGATCGCCGTGCCGGCCCCGTCGGCGGTTTCCACCGTCACCGTCATCTTGCCGGTCGGGCGGATGCGCTCGGCCCGGTCGCGGCGGCTGGCGAGCAGCGATTTCACCCGGCCCATATTGCGCTTGCGCCGGGCGGTCAGCCCCTCGCGCAGCCAGCGCGTCTCCTCGGCGATGCGGCGGTTCAGCTTCTGCGCCTGCATCTCCTCGTCGGCCAGCAGCTTGTCGGCCCAATCCTCGAAATGCGCGAAGCTCTGGTTGGTGCGGCGCAGATCGCCGCGTTCCAGCCAGTAGGTCTTCTGCCCCAGCCGCGTCAGGAAGGCGCGGTCATGGCTGACCAGCAGGATGCCGCCGCGGAAATTCAACAGCTCCTGCTCCAGCCATTCGATGGTCGGCAGGTCGAGATGGTTGGTCGGCTCGTCCAGCAGCAATATATCGGGGTCCGACACCAGCGTGCGGGCCAGCGCCGCGCGCCGGCCCTCGCCGCCGGACAGCCGCTCGGTCGGAGTATCCGGAGACAGGCTCAGGCGGCGCAGCACCGCCTCCACCAGATGGTCGCGGGGCGCATTGTCCTGCACCGGGCGCAGCCCCTCGGCGACGTACTGGCCGACCGTGCCACCCTTGGCGAATTTCGGCTCCTGCTGCAGATAGGCGATGGTGGCGCCCGGCTGCTGGAAACGCTCGCCGGCATCGAGATCGACCATGCCGGCCAGCGCCTTCATCAGGGTCGACTTGCCGCTGCCGTTGCGCCCGACCAGGCACAGCCGGTCGCCGACGCCCACCGGCAGGTCGACATTGGCGAAGACCGGATTGCCGCCGAAGCTGAGCGCCGCATTGCGCAGCGCCACGATGGGGGGATTGCTGGCCATGTCAGGGAAGTCTGTCCAGATATAAAGGATTGTCATTGCCGGCCTGAAACGTCACAGGCAAGGCAGTGCCCCTGGATGCCCGGATCAAGTCCGGGCATGACAGAAAAGAATGACGTCGGCTTGAGCGAATGCTCATTTCATCCCGCGATGTTTGCGGATTCGGTCGTAGGCGGCATTGATGGCGGCCACTTTCTCGTTGGCGACATCGATGAATTCCGGCGGCATGCCCTGGGCCATCAGCCGGTCGGGGTGGTTCTCGCGCATCAGGTCGCGATAGGCCTTCTTCACCGCCTCGTCATTCGCCGCCGGCTCGATGCCCAGCACGGTATAGGGATCGGCTCCGGATTCACCGGTATGCTGGGCGCGGATACGGTCGAAGGCCATCTCGTCGAAGCCGAAGATCGCCGCCACCTGGCGCAGATAATCATGCTCGGACGGCTTCAGGCTGCCATCGGCCTTGGCGATGTGGAACAGGCTGGCCAGCAACTCCTCCAGCACCGGCGAGCCGGGTTCGAACAAATTGGAGATCTGGCGCGCATAGGGCTCGAAGCCGCGCGCATCCTTTTTCGCCAGGTTGAACACGCGGGCGACGTTCTTGATCTCGTCCGGCGGCACGCGGAACACTTCCCGGAAGGCGCGGATTTCATGTTCCGAAACCGCGCCGTCCACTTTCGCCATCTTCGCGCCCAGCACGATGACGCCGATGGTGAAGGCGACCTTGCGGGTGCCGTCCTCGGTGATGCGGGGGTCCGCCTCCACCACGTCGATCTCGCGAATCTTGTCCACGGCGTGGCCGGCCAGCGCGCCCATGATCGCGCCCAGCGGCCCGCCCAGCGCGAAGCCCGCCGCTCCACCGATGATTGTGCCCCAGACGCTCATCCAATCCTTCTCCATCCGCGCGCGACCAGACCCTAGCGGCAAAGCGGCCGTCACGCCAGATGCGGCGGGTTGCCTCAGCCCCTCTCATCGACTGGCGCTTGACACTTACCCCTGCCGGCAGCATCTATGGAAGGTCGATTTGTGCAGTGCAATATAATCGACACGCATAGAGCGTTAAAGAAGCCCCTGGGGAGGGTGCCTGCAGTCGAAAGGGTACCCCTATGATCGTCTATCGTCGCCTTTGGCCGACCGACGTAAACGCCTACCACACGCATTTGATCCGGCTGACGCCAGAACAGCGCCATTACCGCTTCGGCGGCATGGTTGATGACGGCTTCCTGGAGCGCAAGACCGGCGATATCGACTGGATGCGCTGCCTGGGTTTCGGCTGCTTTGTCGATGGCGAGTTGCGCGGCGCGGTCTTCCTCATCCGCGCCCATAATGGCTGGCCGGACGAGGCGGAGCTTGCGATCACCGTCGAAGCGGCGTTCGAGGGACGCGGCATTGGCACGCAGCTTGCCCGCCGGGCGATCACCCAGTCGCGCAATCGCGGCGTGCGCCGGGTGACCCTGTTCTGCCTCAGCGATAATTACCGGCTGATGGCGCTGGCCCGGAAGTTCGACCCGAAGATGACCGTGGATCATGGCGACGCGGAGCTGACCATCGATCTCAGCCCCGCCGACCAGATCAGCTATGCGGAAGAAGCGCTGGGGCTGATGGAGACCACCCTGTCCAGCTTCTTCGAGAGCATTGGGGCGAAGGCGGCTTAAAAAGCCGTCGCCTGCCGCGTGACAGTGGCCGGGGAAGTTGCTAAGCACGTTACCGCAGTGCGACAAGATCGCGGATCGTAGCAAGGTGACGGAACATGGCGACACAACAGGTCGGCGCGGGCGAGTGGCAGTTCTGGATCGACCGGGGCGGCACCTTCACCGACATCGTCGCCAGGAAGCCGGATGGCGCGCTGGTCACCCACAAGCTGCTGTCGGAGAACCCGGAAGCCTATAAGGACGCCGCCCTTCAGGGCATCCGCGAGCTGCTGGGCCGGACAGCCGAGCAATCGATCCCGGCTGAGCTGGTCGAGGCCGTGAAGATGGGCACCACCGTGGCCACCAACGCGCTGCTGGAGCGCAAGGGCGAGCGCACGGCGCTGGCGATCACGCGCGGTTTCCGCGACGCGCTGCGCATCGCCTACCAGAACCGCCCGCATCTGTTCACCCGCAAGATCACTTTGCCGGAGCTGCTCTATGAGCGCGTGGTGGAGGTGAATGAGCGGATGAGCGCCCAGGGCGAAGTGCTGACGAAGCTTGATCTGGAGGCCGCACGCAAGGATTTACAGGCGGTGTTCGACAGCGGCATCCGCTCGCTCGCCATCGTGCTGCTGCACGGCTATCGCTACACCGAGCATGAGGCGGCGCTGGAGAAGGTCGCGAAGGAGATCGGCTTCACGCAGATTTCCGTCAGCCATCAGGTCAGCCCGCTGATGAAGCTGGTCGGGCGCGGCGACACCACGGTGGTGGACGCGTATCTCTCGCCGATCCTGCGCCGATATGTGGATCGCGTGGCGGGAGAACTGGGCGATACCCGCCTGATGTTCATGCAGTCGAATGGCGGGTTGACCGATGCCTTCCTGTTTCAGGGCAAGGACGCCATCCTGTCCGGCCCGGCCGGCGGCGTTGTCGGCTGCGTGAAGACCGCGCAGATGGCCGGCTTCGACCAGGTGATCGGCTTCGACATGGGCGGCACCTCGACCGATGTGTCGCATTTCAACGGCGAGTATGAGCGCGCCTTCGAGACCATGGTCGCCGGCGTGCGGATGCGCGCGCCGATGATGCGTATCCATACCGTGGCGGCGGGCGGCGGCTCGATCCTGTTCTTCGACGGATCACGCTTCCGCGTCGGCCCGGAATCGGCGGGCGCCAATCCGGGCCCGGCCTGCTATCGCCGGGGCGGGCCGCTGACCGTGACCGACGCCAATGTCATGGTCGGCAAGCTGCATCCGGATTTCTTCCCGCCGGTCTTCGGGCCGAAGCGCGACGAGAAGCTGGACGCCGATGTGGTGCGCCAGAAATTCGCTGCCATGGCCGCCGAAATGCAGAAATCCATGGGCGTGACGCGTACGCCGGAGGAAGTGGCCGAAGGCTTCCTGAAGATCGCGGTCGAGAACATGGCCAATGCGATCAAGCAGATTTCCGTGCAGCGCGGCTATGACGTGACGCGCTATGCGCTGAACTGCTTCGGCGGGGCCGGCGGGCAGCATGCCTGCGCTGTGGCCGACGCGCTGGGCATGAAGACCATTCTGATTCACCCCTTCGCTGGTGTGCTGTCGGCGTATGGCATGGGGCTGGCCGATCTGCGCGTGCTGAAGGAAAAGGCGGTCGAGGCCAAGCTGGCCGACGATCTGATCCCCGGCCTCGCCACCCAACTCGACGTGCTGGCCGAGGAAGGCGTCGCCGAGATGCAGGGCCAGGGCGTCGAGGACGACCACATCAAGGTGCTGCGCAAGGTGCATGTGCGCTATGACGGTTCCGACACTGCGCAGGTGGTTGAATTCGGCAGCCGGCAGGAGATCGGCGAACGCTTCGTCGAGGCGCATAAGCAGCTCTATGGCTTCTCCATGGAGGGCAAGGGCATGGTGGTGGAGGCGCTGTCGGTCGAGGTGATCGGCGTCACCGATTCCGCCGAGGACCCGATCCTCGATGCCGGCAGCGGCGTATTGCCGGCGGCCAAGGGCAATCTGCCGATGTATTGCGGCGCGGAACGCCACGACACCCCGGTCTATGACCGTCTCGATCTCGCCCCCGGCTGCAAGGTGGATGGGCCGGCCATTGTCACCGACGCCAATGCCACCACGGTGGTGGAGCCGGGCTGGCAGGCGGAGGTCACGACCCGCGACCATATGGTGCTGCGCCGGGTGAAGGCACTGCCGACCCGCGTCGCCATCGGCACCCAGGTCGATCCGGTGATGCTGGAAGTGTTCAACAATCTGTTCATGTCGATCGCCGAGCAGATGGGCGTGACGCTGCAGAACACCGCCTATTCGGTGAACATCAAGGAACGGCTGGATTTCTCCTGCGCCATCTTCGACGATGCCGGCAATCTGATCGCCAACGCGCCGCATATGCCGGTGCATCTGGGGTCGATGGGCGAGAGCGTGCGCACGGTGGTCCGCGAGAACCCGGATATCCAGCCCGGCGACGTCTATGCGCTGAACGCGCCCTATAATGGCGGCACGCACCTGCCGGACGTTACCGTTATCACCCCGGTGTTCGATGAGGCGGGCAAGAAAATCCTGTTCTATGTCGCCTCGCGTGGCCATCACGCCGATATCGGCGGCACCACGCCGGGCTCGATGCCGCCGGATTCGGTGACCGTCGATCAGGAAGGCGTGATGATCGACAATTTCCAGCTGGTCGATCAGGGCAAGTTCCGCGAGAAGGAGCTGGTCGAACTGCTGACCGGCGGGAAATACCCGGTGCGCAACGTGACGCAGAATGTCGCCGATTTGCAGGCGCAGATCGCCGCCAACGAGAAGGGCGTGGCGGAGCTTCGCAAGATGGTCGGGCATTTCGGCCTCGACGTGGTCATGGCCTATATGCAGCACGTCCAGGACAATGCGGAGGAGCAGGTGCGCCGCGTCATCGGCGTGCTGAAGGATGGCAGCTTCGCCTACGAGATGGACGATGGCAGCGTCATCAAGGTGACCGTTTCCATCGACCGCGAGAAGCGGTCGGCGAAGATCGACTTCACCGGCACCAGCGCGCAGCAGAAGACCAACTTCAACGCGCCCTCCGCCGTGTGCAAGGCCGCCGTGCTGTACGTGTTCCGCACGCTGGTCGATGACGATATCCCGATGAATGAGGGCTGCCTGAAGCCGCTGGAAGTCATCATTCCCAAGGGCTCGATGCTGAACCCGAACTACCCGGCCGCCGTGGTCGCCGGCAATGTCGAGACCTCGCAATGCATCACCGACGCGCTCTATGGCGCGCTTGGCGTGATGGGCGCGGCGCAGGGCACGATGAACAATTTCACCTTCGGCAACGAGACCTACCAGTATTACGAGACGATCTGCGGCGGCTCCGGCGCCGGCCCGGATTTCGACGGCTGCAGTGCGGTCCACACCCACATGACCAACAGCCGCCTGACCGACCCGGAGGTGCTGGAATGGCGCTTCCCGGTGCTGGTCGAGGATTTCCGCATCCGCGAGGGCTCCGGTGGCGCCGGCCTGCACAAGGGCGGCGAGGGCGTCATCCGCCGCGTGCGCTTCCGCGAGGCGATGACGGCGGCCATGCTGTCCGGCCACCGCGTCATACCGCCCTATGGTATGGCCGGCGGCGGGGAAGCGAAGACCGGCCGCAACGCCGTCGAGCGCACCGACGGCACGGTGATTGAGCTGGAACACATCAACCAGATCGAGATGCAGCCGGGCGACGTTTACGTGATCGAGACGCCGGGCGGCGGTGGCTATGGCCGCAAGCAGGCCTAAGGCGGCGGAGTAGGGGGGTTATCTCCGGGCCTCACTCTCCGTCGTCACCCTCGGGCTTGACCCGAGGGGCCAGACTTTCCTGGCGGCGGAGCTGTGAAGGGCGCGTCTTTACCTGCCCGGGGCACCTGCCGGGGCGGCGGAAAGATGCAGCCCGCTTGATCCCCACCCCCCACATCGCTACGGTTCTGGTCTTACCAGTTAAGTCACGGTGGAGTGGGTAGCCATGGGCGTCGCGGCGATCAGGCGGAACGATGCGCGGATTGAGGAGGCGGTGGCGGCGCTGAAGGCGCTGCTGGGGGACCGGCTGTCCACCGCCCGGGCCATTCTCGACCAGCATGGCAAGGATGAGAGCTATCACCCGGTGATGGCCCCCGACGCCGTGGCCTTCGCGGAATCGACCGAGGAGGTGGCTGAGATCGTGAAAATCTGCGCCGCCCACAAGGTGCCGATGATCCCGTTCGGCACCGGCACCTCGCTGGAGGGCGGGGTGGCGGCGCTGCAGGGCGGCGTGACCATTGATGTCAGCCACATGAATAAGATCCTGGAGGTCAACGCGCAGGATCTCGATTGCCGCGTCCAGGCCGGCGTGACGCGCAAGCAGCTGAACGAGCATCTGCGCGATACCGGGCTGTTCTTCCCGATCGATCCGGGGGCCGACGCCTCGCTGGGCGGCATGGCCTCGACACGGGCATCCGGCACCAATGCGGTGCGCTATGGCACGATGCGCGAGAATGTGCTGTCGCTGACCGTGGTGACCGCCGACGGGCGTATCATTAAGACGGCGCGGCGCTCGAAGAAATCGGCGGCCGGCTACGATCTCACCCGGTTGTTCGTCGGCTCCGAGGGCACGCTGGGCATCGTGACCGAGGTGGCGGTCCGGCTCTATGGCGTGCCGGAGCGGATATCCTCCGCCGTCTGCGCCTTTCCCGATCTGGAGGGCGCGGTGAACAGCGTCATCCTGATCATCCAGTCCGGCATTCCGGTCGCCCGCATGGAATTGCTGGACGAGGTGCAGATGGGCGCGTGCATCGCCTATTCCAAGCTGGAAGGCTACCAGGCCGCGCCGACTTTATTCTTCGAGTTTCACGGCACCGAGGCCGGCGTGGCGGAGCAGATCGAGATGGTGAAATCCATCGCCGGGGATTTCGGCGGCACGGATTTCAAATGGGCGACCAAGGCGGAGGAGCGGACCGCGCTGTGGGAGGCGCGGCACAAGGCCTATTACGCGGCCCTGGCGCTGCGCCCCGGCGCCAAGGGCTGGCCGACCGATGTGTGCGTGCCGATCTCGCGCCTTGCCGAGTGCATCTTGGAGACCAAGAAGGATATCGAGGCGTCGGGCATGCTGGCCCCGCTGGTCGGCCATGTCGGCGACGGCAATTTCCACCTGGTCTATGTCATCGACCCGGACCGGCCGGAGGAGCTGGCGCAGGCCAACGCCTTGAACGACCGCATGGTGCTGCGCGCCCTGGCGATGGAGGGGACGTGCACCGGCGAGCATGGCATCGGCTATGGCAAGATGGATTTCCTGGTGGCCGAGGCCGGTGAGGCGGTCAGCGTCATGCGACAGATCAAGCTGGCGCTCGACCCCGACAATCTGATGAATCCGGGCAAGATATTGCGTATTTGAGCGGCGTTTTGCGGTTTTCCGGCCGCGATGCCACACAACGCCTTGAAACTGCCATTCCCCCCCGCTACAGCATGCGGGCGACCGCTGGACGGAGCCGTGGTTCGCAAGGATAGTCGGCTCCGGCCCGATGGTGGCGTATCGCCATGCGCGAAGACATGGACGGAAGATTTGGGTATCGAAGGGGGCACAGGGTGCGGGTAGTTCTAATTATCGTCGGTAGCCTGCTGGCCCTGGCCGTCGCCCTGGTGCTGATCGTGCCGGCTGTCGTCGATTGGAACGACTACAAGCCTCGGCTGACCCAAGCGGTGCGCGACGCCACCGGCCGCGACCTCGCCATCGATGGCGATATCGGCCTGTCGATCCTGCCCACCCCCACGCTTTCGGCCCAGGGCGTGCGCTTCGCCAATCTTCCTGGCGGCAGCGCGCCGGACATGGCGCGCCTGAAGGCGCTGGATGTCGAAATCTCCCTGATGCCGCTGCTGACCGGCACGGTCCAGGTCGAGCGGCTGGTGCTGGTGGAACCCTTCATCCTGCTGGAGCAGACGGCCGACGGGCGGCATAACTGGATATTCGAAGCCCCCGCGCCCGACGCTGGCGCAACCGGCGACCCGCAGGAGGACTTCACCCCGCCGGCGCGCGGCTCCGCCATTCAGTTCGACAATGTGCGGATCGAGAACGGCACCTTGATCTATCGCAGCCCGGATGCCGCCGATCAGCGCATCGAGAAGCTGACGGCGACGATCACCGCCCCCACCCTGTACGGGCCCTACCAGGCGAACGGCACGCTGGCCTATCAAGGTAACCCGGCCACGCTGGAAGCCTCGCTCGGCAGTCTGGAATTCGATCGCCCGGCGCCGCTCTCGCTCCGTCTGGGGCTGGCGGAGCGCGGCAATCTCGCCTTTTCCGGCAGCCTTCAGCGCAGCCCGAAGCTCAGCGTCAGCGGCCGCGTGGAGGCGGAATCGGGCAATCTGTCGACCTTGCTGAACACGGTGTTCGGCGGCAAGACGCCGATCGTGGCGCTGGAGCAGAAGCTGGCGTTGCAAGGCACCCTCAGCGCGACGCCGGAGACGCTGGCGCTGGACGATATGCTGCTGACCTTCGGTGCCGCGCGCGGCACCGGGGCGTTGAATGCGCGCCTGGACGGCACACCCACCGTCGATCTGGTGCTGGAGGTCGGGCGCGTCGACCTCGACAAGATCATGGGCGACATCATCGCCCAGCGCGGGGCGGAGCCGCCGGCCCGCGCGCAGGGCCAGGACCAGCCGCAAGGCCGGCTGCAGGGAACTTCCTCCGGCTTGCCGAGCCATTTGCCGGAGGATATCAACCTCTCGCTCGACCTGACGGTCGAGGCGATCGATTATCGCGGCCGGCTGATCCGCCAGCTGCGCACCAATTTTGCGCTGGAGCAGGGCCGGCTGGCGTTGAATCAGCTCTCCGCCCAACTGCCCGGCGGCAGCGAGGCCTCGCTGCTCGGCGCCGCCAGTAACGGGCCTGATGGCGCGCGCTTCGAGGGGTCGGTGGAGATGGCGTCCACCAATCTGCGCGACCTTGCCGAATGGCTGCGCATGGATCTGTCCAAGGTGCCGGCCGAACGGCTGCGCAGCCTGTCGCTGCAAAGCGACATCGCGGTGGATTCGCGGGAACTGCGGCTCTCGCAGATCGACCTTCGGGTGGATTCCAGCAAGCTGACCGGCGGGCTGACCTATCTGCTGCAATCGCGCCCGTCCTTCGGCGCGACGCTGACATTGGACCGCTTGAACCTGGATGCCTACATGGCGGCGGTGCAGCAGCGCCTGGCCCCGGTGGTGCCGGAACAACTGCCGCGCACCGACGGCGCCGCGCCCCGGCCGTTGTTGGCGGTGCTGGACAGTTTCGACGCCAATCTGAAGCTGCAGGTCGGCCAGATGACCTATCGTGGCCAGCAGATACGCAACATCACCATCGATACCTCGGTGCTGGAAGGCGTGGCCACCATCCGCGACATCAGCGTCGCCGATCTGGCGGGCGCGCGCGCCAAGCTCAGCGGCAGCCTGGCGGCGCGCGAGGATGCGCCGGCCGGCGAGTTGCTGTTCGATCTGTCGACCCGGGCGCCGGGCCAGTTCTTCCAACTGCTGAATATCCAGGCTCCAGTGGAGCCGGCGCGGCTGGGCACGCTGGCGGTTAAGGGCAAGCTGGCCGGCACGCCGACCGCCTTCGACGTCGATAGCGCGCTGTCCATCGCCGGGGCCGAGATGAAAGTGACCGGCAGCATGGGCGTGGCGCAGTTTCCGCCGCGCCTCGATCTGGTCGCCGAAGGCAGCCATCCCAATTTGGCCCAGCTTCTTACCGCCTTCGCCGGGCGCAGCCCGACAGACGGGCCGCCGCTGGGCGATATCCGCCTGTGGTTGACCGCGCGCAGCGGCGAGACCGACGCCATGGCGATGAATGGCCGCATCGAGGCCGCCGGCGGCATGCTCAGCCTGGCCGGGGATGTGAATCCGTTTGCGCCGGTGCCTACCTTCGCGGTGCAGTTGGAGGCCAACAACGCCAATGCGGTGCGCATGCTGCGCGTGGTTGCGCCAAACTATCGCCCGCGCGGCGACCGGGATCGGCCTTTCATGTTGAATACCCGCCTGTCCGGCAATGTCTCGGCCTTCGACCTGGCCGATATCAAGCTACAGATGGGCGATATCGAAATGGCGGGCGCGGCTACGGTTTCGCGTTCCGGCAACCGGCCGAAGCTGACGGCGAAGCTGACGGCGAACGATATCGTCGTCGACCCCTGGCTGTCCGATCCCGACCGTGCGCCGAAAAGCAAGATGCCGGTGCCAGTACCGGTTTCCGGCCCGCAGGGCTGGTCGCGCGAGCCGCTGTCGCTGGCCGGGCTGCGGGCGATGGATGTCGATCTGAACGTCGAAGCCTCGGCGGTGCAGCTCGGCGAATATCGGGTCGATGAGGCGCTGCTGGCGCTGCTGCTGCAAGACGGCGTGCTCGACCTGTCAAAGCTGGAGGGCGGTCTGTTCGGCGGCACCTTCATGGCGAACGGCCAGCTTGTCGCCAACGAGACGCCGACCATGCGGCTGTCGCTACGGGTGAAGGATGCCGACTTGCGGCAGGCCGCGGCCAGTGCCGACCAGCCGCAGCATATTCGCGGCTTGGCCGATTTCGATCTCGATGTGAACAGCCGGGGCGTCAGCCAGGCGGCGCTGGTCGGCGCGCTGGCCGGCGAAGGCCGCTTCGCCGTGCGCGAGGGCGTGGCCGAGGGCTTCGACCTTGCCAGCGTCAGCGCGCAGTTGAAGGAGCTGGACAGCGCGGCCGCCTTCCTCGGCCTCGCCAAGGCCGCGTTCGGCGGCGGCGAGACGCCGTTCCAGCGGCTCGACGGCACCTACAAGATCGAGAAGGGCATGATCCGCACCGAGGATGCCACGCTGGTCGCGGCGGCCGGCGAAGGCAAGGTCACCGGCGTCATCGACCTGCCGAAGCAGCTGGTCGATGCGCAGGCGGTCTTCACCTTGACCGAGCATCCGAAGGCGCCGCCTTTCACGGTGAATTTCACCGGCTCGCTCTCCGAGCCGCAGACCAATTTCAGCACCCGCGCGCTGGAAGCTTTCATCGCGCAGCGCGCCATCGAGCGCGGGTTGATGCGCCTGATCCCGGAACAGGTGGCGCCGGACAGCGGCGCGGCCCCGGCGACCCAGACCCCGGCGACACCGGCCCCGACAACCGAGCAGCCGCAGAGCCAGCGCACGCCGACGCCGCGCGAGCAGCTGCGTCAGATGCTGCCGCGCCTCCTGAACAAGGAATAAACCTCAGAGATAGCCGAAGGCCTGGAGCGCCGGGCGGGCCGCCTCGGTCAGCCGGTCCTGCTCGGCCATTGGCCTGTCGCGCCAGCGGCCGTGGCCCGGCATGGCGGTGACGGCGGCCTGGGCTTCCTCCAGGCGCTGCGCGTCGATGCCGGGCACCAGGCTGCGCAGCAGATCGGCCAACGCCGGGCTGGTAGGATCGGTCGCCTCCTCCAGGCGCAGCACATGGTGATGCGCGCCGAACAATCGCCGCCCGCAGGCCAGTATTTCCAGGTTGGTCGCGGTCCAGAAGCGGATAGAGGCCAGCGGCAGGTCGTCGCCGGGGGCCTCGCCGAAGCGGCTTTCGTAATGCCGGTCGAGTTGCTTCTGGTTGGCGGACAATGCGATGTCCCGCCCGTCGCGCACCACATGCACGATCCGCGCGCCGGGCAGCGCCTCGGCGATGAAGGGCAGGACGAACAGCAGGCGCGGGTTTTTCCAGCCCCACAGGGCCGGTTCCCCGCCCTCGGCGCGCACCGTGGCGGCGACCTGGCGGATGCCCTCGACGCCGCTGCCGCGCAGTTCCGACGGTACGTCCGGCAAGCTATAATCCAGCGAGCGGGTCCGCGTCAGAATCGGGTTGATCAGCCGGTCCAGCACCGGCGGCAGATGGCGCAGGTCGCCGGCATGATTCACGGTCGAGCCCATGAAGGCGCCGGCGGCGATCATCGCATCGCGGATGGCGCGGGTGCCGGACCCGCCGGTGCCGCCAATAAGGATCGGGCTCATGAGGCCAGCGCCGCGGCGCGCAGGCTTTCGTCGCGCACCAGATCGGTCAATTCCGCCCGCAGCGCGTAGAATTCCGGCTGGGTGCGCAGATGGTAGTCGCGCGGGCGCGGCAGGTCGACGGCGGTGACCGCCTTCACCCGGCCGGGGCGGGCGGTCAGCACAACGATCCGGCTGGCCAGGAAAATCGCCTCCTCGATGTCATGGGTGACGAACAACACGGTCTTGCGTCGCCGCTCCCACACCTCCAGCAGCAATTCCTGCATCAGGCCGCGGGTCTGCGTATCGAGCGCGCCGAACGGCTCGTCGAGCAGCAGCAGCGCGGGGTTCGGGGCCAGCGCGCGCGCCAGGGCGGCGCGCTGTTGCATGCCGCCGGACAGGGCCTTGGGGAAATGCCCGGCGAATTCGGCCAGCCCGACCTGGGCCAGCAGATCGTCGGCGGCCTGGCGCGCCTCGGCGGTGCTACGGCCCTGCTCGATCAGGCCGAAGCCGACATTGTCGCGCACGGTGAGCCAGGGGAACAAGGCCGGCTGCTGGAACACCATGCCGCGCGTCGGCGAGGGCCCCTCGACCGGGACGCCATCCAGCGCGATGCGGCCGCTGCTCGGGCGATCCAGCCCGGCGACCAGCCGCAGCAGGGTGGATTTGCCGCAGCCCGACGGGCCGAGCAGGGCGACGAACTCGCCATCCTCCACCGTCAGGTCGATCGGCTTCAGCGCCTCGATGGCGGGCCCGCGGGCGCCGGCGTACAGACGGCCGACGCCGGAAATTTCCAGCTTTCCCATGCGATGTTAACGAGGGCTAGACGAGGAAGTTCAGATAGGAGCCGCGTGGCGCGTCCTGGTCGATTTCGTTCCGCGCCAGAAGCTGCGCCAGGCGTGTGAGCTGGCGACCGATCTCCGTCTCGTCGATGGCGGTGCGCAGCAGGGAGGGACGGCGCTGCGGGCCCTGGCGCGGGCCTTCCAGCTGCGCCTGGCGCGGCTGCACCCGCCCGGATGCGCCGTTGGCGCCCTGGCCGCCGATCCGGGGTCCTGTTGGCGTCAACGCCATGAACGCTGCCTTCCCTCGATAAAACCTGTCGTATTATGCCGTTAATTGACCAGCATTTGAAGCATGGCTTTGTCGCACCGGTCGCGATGGTCGCCAGCGGGCGGAAATGGTAGTCTATGCTGCATTTGTGAGGAATTGGGACGCCATGCATATCCTCGTCATCCAGAATCATCCCGGCTCCCCCGCCGGTATTCTCGGCCAGCAGATGGAGGCGCGCGGCGCCTGGCTGCAGGTGGTGGAGCCGCTGACCGGCGCGGCGATCCCGCAGAGCGCCGATCCCTATGACGGCGTGCTGATCCTGGGCGGCGCGCAGAGTGCGGCCGACGATGCCGGCAATCCATATTTCGCCGATCTGTTCGCGCTGCTGCGCGGCTTCCACGCGGCCGGCAAGCCGATGCTGGGCATTTGTCTGGGATCGCAATTGCTGGCCCGGCTGTTCGGCGAACGGGTCTACCGGCACGACCATGTGGAATTCGGCTTTCTGCCGCTTGAACTGACCGAGTCCGGCGGCACCGATCCGCTGTTGCGGGGACTGCCCGGCCGGCCGCACCTCATGGAGTTTCACGAGGACGCGTTCGATCTGCCGGCCGACGCCACGCTGTTGATGACCGGCAGCGGCTGTCGCAACCAGGCCTACCGGATCGGCGAAAGCGTTTACGCCTTCCAGTGCCATATCGAGGTCACGCCGGAGATCGTGCGCGACTGGGCCCGATTGCCTGCGGCGACCGAGGCGAATGGCGGGGCCGACCCGATTGCGCGCACGGAAGCGGAGATGGCGCGCCATATGGAAGGTTCGGCGCGCTTTGCCCGGCAGGTGGCGGATCGCTGGATCGATCTGGTGGCGCGCCGGCTTGCCGCCGGCCTGCGGAAGGCCGGGTAATGGCGGAGTCGCGGGACGGTGACAGGGGAGAGGGCTGGATGGAAAGGGTTAAATCGCTGTTTCGCGCGTCGCGCTTCGCTAATCGGCGCAAGCATCGGCGCTATCCGGTCAGCGCGCCGGTGGAGATATTGCATGGCGACGCCGCCGCGCGCGATGCCGAGATCACCGATGTCTCGGCTGGCGGGGCGCTGCTGATTCCGGTGCAGACGGTGGCGCCCGGCGCGTCGGTGGTGATCTATCACCCCTCCTCGATGATGCGGGTTGATGCGCGGATTGTCGCCAATGATGCGGTCGGCACGCGGGTGCAGTTCCTGTCGGAAGGGGCGGGGGCCATCGTCTCGGTCTGGCTGCGCGGGCTGCACGCCCGGCATCTCGGCGAACGGGAGATGGTTTAGCCGGTCAGCGGCGCGGCTTCGGCCATTCCGGGCTGCGGAATTCCTGAATCTCGATCAGGTAGCCGTTCGGGTCGCGCAGGAATGAGGAATAGACCTTGAATTCCTCGCTGTAGCGCGGCGGCGCTTCATACACCACGCCCTTGGCGGTCAGGAATTCGTACCAGCCATCGACATCCGGCGAGACGATGGTGAAGACCACGCCGCTCGGCTGCTTGGCGCGGATGTCGCGCGCGCAAAGGCCGACGAAGCTGTCCGGCCCGACCCTGTAGAGCCGGCAGGCGCCCTGGTCGAGCACCATCTCCAATTCCAGCACGCCACCATAGAAGATTGCACTCTTCTCCAGATCGTAGGTGTAGAGGAAGGTGACTTGCTGGTCGATCGGCGGGCGGGGCATCGGTTCTCTTCACTGCTATGGCGGATGGCGATCTAATAATTAGCCCAAGCGGCGGCCGCATGATAGATTCTTTCAATAGAATCAGAGGCAGGCGGAGCGAGGCCGAGAGCAGTACCGGATGGTGGCAGCGGAAAAATTCGATAAATCCGGACCCGAGTCCGATCAGGAGATGGATACCGGCGACCGTTCCGGCGCGCTTAATTTCGATCTGCGCACCGGCCAGCGGCTGGATCGTTTCTCCCGCACCGGAACCCATGCCTATGCGGCGGATTCGAAACTGGGCGTGCCGGGTCGGTTCTATGGCATGGTGCTGGACCCCAATCACCCGCCGCGCGTCAAGGCGCTGCGGGGGCTGAAGGGCGTGCGCCAGCCTGGCCTGACCTGGCTGGAGGAGTGGGCGGTGGTCCCCTGGCCGCTGGCGGGCGGCGCCCAGCGGCTGGTCTGCGTGTTCCGACAGCCGAACGGCGATCCGATCTTCGACGAGCGCTATTCGCCGATCATGCCGATGTCCGAACGGGTCGTGCTGGACGATTTCCTGCGGCCCACGGTGGAGATGCTGCTCAATCTCTACCGGCTTGGCCTGTCGCATGGCGGCATCCGGCCGACCAATATCTATGAATGCCGCGACCAGCACCGCTTCGTCCTCGGCGAATGCGTCAGCATCCCGCCGGGCCTGGATCAGCCGGCCCTGTTCGAGAATGTGGACCGTGCCGCCACTGAGCCGCTGGCGCGGGGAGAGCCGACAATGGCCGACGATGTCTACAGCCTGGGCATCACCATGGTGGCGATGCTGATCGGCCGCAACCCGGTGCCCGATCTGGACGATAAGGGGTTGCTGCGCAAGCGCGTCGAGGGATCGACCTTCATGATGCTGGCGGAGCGCCACCGCCTGCCCTACGCCACGTTGGACTTGCTGCGCGGCATGCTGCAGGACGATGCGCGGGATCGCTGGTCGCTGATGGATATTGATGCCTGGCTGAGCGAGGCGACGATACCGCCCTTTCGCCTGCATCTGCCGAAATCGGCGGGTTGGCCAATGGAATTCCACGGCAGCCAGCACGGCACCCTTCGCTCGCTCGCCTACGCGGTTGCCCGGCACCGGGATATCGAAGGCGCGAAGGAATTTCTGAAAAGCCGCAAATTCCGCAACTGGATGGTGCGCGGTCTCGACGAGGAGCGCCTGCTGATCTCGCTGGAGGGGCTGTTCACCGAGCGCGAGGACGTCAATACCGACAGGATGGCAGAGGCGGTCTCGCTGACCTGCATGCTGATCAACCCCTTCGCGCCGCTGCACTATAAGGGGCTGGCGGTGAACCCGACCGGCATGGGCACGATGCTGGCCGCCAGCATGGATGACAGCGTCATTCGCGGCCTGCTGATCGAATTGGTGAAGACCAACCTGCCGTTGCGCTGGCTGGGCATGCAGTCCGATACGGAGGGCTATGTCTCCACCCACCGCCAGCTTACCAAGGCTCAGGGGCTGGCCAGCCGCGCCGGCTGGGGCTTCGGGGTCGAGCGCGCCCTGTATGAGATGCAGCCGGCGGCGCGCTGCCTCAGCCCGTTGCTGGAGCGCTTTCTGATCTACCGGGTGGAAACCATTCTGCTGGCGCTGGAGCAGGTGGCTGCCAGCGCCAAGGAACCTTTTCTCCCGGTCGACCGGCACATCGTTGCCTTCGTGATGTCGCGGCGGCGCGATTTCTCCCTCGCCCTGCTGGATGGCATCGACAGCGAGGATTCGTTCGTGAAGGCCCAGGCCGCGCTGCGCTTCGTCGCCTATCTGGAGGAGAAAATCGCCGGCGCCGCGCTGCCGGAACTGACCCGCATGATTGGCGCCATGCTACAGCCCGGCATTGACCGCATCCTGCGCCCCCGCCGGAAACACGATTTGCAGCGCAAGACCGATAAGGCCATCGAGGACGGCAAGTTGCAGGCGCTGCTCGATGTGTTCAAGCAGGGCGGGCTGTTCGAAAAGGATCAACGCGAATTTGCCGATGCCTGTTTCCGCTGGCGGGTCAATAATTCCCATCTGATATCGGCAGAGCACGACCAGAAACTGATGATGGCCCGCGCCGGGGAGATCGGCAGCCGTGTCGCCTTCTTCATCGCGATCAGCGCGTCGTCGCTCGTCGCGTCCGGCATCATGCTGTTCATGCTGATCTAGCGGCCCCTCTGGCGAAAGCCCGCCTTCCGGCTATACTGGCGCCATGAAGCTCTATCGGTTCCATAGCGAGCGGCCGGCCAACCGCCATCGCGAATTGCTGATCCTGTGCGCGCGCATTGGCTATAACCCGTAGCGCTGGGTGTGTTCCGAACCGCCGGTCCAGGCGACCGGCGTCCCCGACACCGCCCTCCACGGAGCCTGCCGCATGAACGCCGTTAACCGTTCCATCGACACCAAGACCTATCAGCAGCGCGACGCCGCGCACCATCTGCACCCCTTCACCGACTACAAGGCGCTGGCCCGCGAGGGCACGCGGGTGATCACCCGCGCCGAGGGCTGCCATATCTGGGATTCCGAAGGCAACAAGATCCTCGACGGCATGGCCGGCCTGTGGTGCGTGAATGTCGGCTATGGCCGCAGGGAGCTGGCCGACGCCGCCTACAAGCAGCTGATGGAGCTGCCCTTCTATAATAGCTTCTTCAAGACCACCAACGCGCCGGCAGCCGACCTGGCGGCGAAGCTGGCGGAGGTGACGCCGGCCGGGCTGAACCACGCCTTCTTCGCCAATTCCGGGTCGGAGGCGAACGACACCATCGTGCGCATGGTGCGGCACTACTGGAACCTGAAGGGCCAGCCGGACCGCAAGACCATCATCAGCCGGGAATATGGCTATCACGGCTCCACTATGGCCTCGGTCAGCCTGTGCGGAATGAGCGCCATGCACGGCCAGGGCGACCTGCCGCTGCCCGGCTTCCACCATATCGATCCGCCCTACCAGTTCCGCGACGGCGCCAACATGACGCCGGAGGAATTCGGCCTGGCGGCGGCGCGCAAGCTGGAAGCGGCGATCCACCATATCGGGCCGGACAGGGTGGCCGCCTTCATCGCCGAGCCGATCCAGGGGGCCGGTGGCGTGATCATCCCGCCGATGAGCTATTTTCCGGAAATCCAGCGCATCTGCCGTGAATACGGCATTCTGCTGATCGCCGACGAGGTGATCTGCGGCTTCGGGCGCACCGGCCGCTGGTTCGGCTGCGACAGCTTCGACATCCAGCCCGACCTGATGCCGATCGCCAAGGGCCTGTCCTCGGGCTATCAGCCGATCTCTGCCGTCATGGTGGGGGAGCGGGTGGCGACCACCTTCATCGAGGAAGGTGGCGAGTTCTATCACGGCTTCACCTATTCCGGGCATCCGGTGGCGGCTGCCGTGGCGCTGGAGAACATCGCCATTATTCAGCGCGAAAAGCTGGTGGAGCGGGTGGCCGGCGATATCGGCCCGTATTTCGCCGAGAAGCTGCGCAGCCTGGAGGATATCCCCATCGTCGGGGAGGTTCGCACCATGGGGCTGATCGGCGCGGTGGAGCTGGTGAAGGACCGCAAGAACCGCACCTTCTTCGAGCGGCTGGGGGCCACCGGCACGATCTGCCGCGACCATTGCTTTGCCAATAATCTGGTGATGCGCGCTGTGCGCGACACGATGGTGGTCTCCCCGCCGCTGATCATCAGCCACGACGAGGTGGACGAGCTGGTCGCCAAGGCCCGCGCCGCGATCACCGCCACGGCGCGGGATGTCGGTGTCCTCTAGCATCGAGGCGGCGGGCGGGACGGTCGGCTGGCTGACGGCCGACGACGGGATTCGCGTCCGCTACGCCGTGTTCTCGCACGCCAAGCCGCGCGGCACCTTCCTGGTGCTGCCCGGCTTCACCGAGTTCATCGAGAAATATCTGGAAGTCGTCGCCGAATTGCAGGCGCGCGGCTTCCAGGCCGTGGTGCTGGATTGGCGCGGCCAGGGCAAGTCCGACCGGGCCTTGGAGGATCGGCACAAGGGCCATGTGCTGCATTTCGGTCATTTCCAGCAGGATACGGCGCAGCTTCTGGATGCGGTGGTGACGCCTCTGGCGGCTGGCGGGCCGCTCTACGGGCTGGGCCATTCGATGGGCGGCCATAATCTGCTGCGGCTGCTGCATGACCGGCCGGGGCGGTTCCGTTGCGCCATTGCGGTGGCGCCGATGGTCGATGTCTGGGCCGGCTGGCTGCCGCCCTGGGCCAGCCGCCTGATCGTGCGCATCGTCGCGCGCTTCACGCCGAACCATTATGTGCCGAAGACCGGGCCTTACGATCCGGAAACCAAACGCTTTGCCGGCAATCCGCTGACAAGCGACCGGGAAAGGTTCGAGCGCACCAAGCAGCTCATCCTGGCCGATCCCGAACTGGCGCTGGGCGGGCCGACCTGGACCTGGCTGAAAAGCGCCTATGACAGCATGGATACGCTGTCCGACCCGGCCTATGCGGCGGCGATTGACACGCCGGTGCTGCTGGCCAGCGCCGGGGCGGACCGGATCGTGCGTAGCCCGGCGCAGCATCGCCTGGCGCGGTTGATGCCGGCTTGCCGGCTACTTGATATGCCCGGCGCGAGGCACGAAATTTTGCTGGAACGGGATGACATTCGCCAAGCCTTCTGGCAGGCAGTGGACGATTTCCTGGCCGAGCATGAAGGAGAGAAGGCGTGAGCACCCCGGTCGAGGAGGGCTTCCATATGCCCGGCGAATGGCATCCGCATCGCCGTTGCTGGATGGCCTGGCCGGTCGGCGACCGGCTGTGGGGGGAAAAGACCGGCCAGGCGCATGACGCCTTCGTCGCCGTCGCCCGCGCCATCGCCCGGTTCGAGCCGGTGGCGATGCTGGCCAACCCGGCCGACGCGCCGGTCGCGCGCCGGCTGCTGGGCGACGCCGCCACGGTGATCGAGGCGGCTTTCGACGATTCCTGGTTTCGCGATACCGGCCCCAGCTTCGTCATCGACGGCAAGGGCGGCCTTGCCGGGGTGGATTGGGTGTTCAACGCCTGGGGCAACCGCCAGCCGCACGATAAGGACGCCGCGATAGCCGGCTGGCTGCTGGCGCGCGAGGGCATCGCCCGCTATTCCAGCCCGCTGGTGAATGAGGGCGGGGCGATCCATGTCGATGGCGAGGGCACGATGCTGGCGGTGGAGACGACCATCCCCAACGCCAACCGCAATTCGCTGACTCGCTATCGCATCGACAGCGAGCTGCGCGACGCGACCGGCTGCACCAAGGTGATCTGGCTGCCCGGCGGGCTGGACGGAGATTACGGCCCGGTCGGCACCGACGGGCATATCGACACGGTGGCCTGCTTCGCCCGGCCGGGCGTGGTGCTGGCGCAGGTGACGCTCGACCCGGCGGACAGCGACTATGCGACGCTGCAGGCCAATCTCGCCATCCTGAAGGGGGCGACCGACGCCAGGGGGCGGAAACTGGAGATCGTCGAGATCGAGCAGCCGGCCCGGCGCGAGGATCACGCCACCGGTGGCCGCCTGCCGATGTCCTATGTGAATTTCTACCTGGCCGGCACGTCCGGCGGCCCGCGGGGGCTGGTGCTGCCGGTCTATGACGACCCGGCGGACGGGCCCGCCATCGCCACGCTGCGACGGGTGTTCCCGGATCGCGAGATCGTCACCATCCCCGGCACCATCCTGTTCGAGGGCGGCGGCGGGGTGCATTGCATCACGCAGCAGGAACCCGCGCCTTAGGACGTTTCCGCGCTCATGGTGAACGCCATCACGCCGAGGAAGCGATTCACCACCGTCTTGTTATCCGACAGCGGCAGGATCGCCACCTCGTAGCGCAGGAAGTGCTTCTGTCGCCAGCCGACCGGCCCGAAGGCGCGGGCCGGGATCGCTTCGTCGCGAATTTTGCAATAGAGCAGACGGGTATGCTCGCCCAGCACGGTATCGACCAGCTGGCCGGTATTGTCCACGCCGACCCAGCCGGTGATGCGGGTGCCGATCAGCGTGTAGCGGAAATTATCGATCTCCGGCAGCGATTCGACGAGAAACAGATCGCCCAGATAAGGCTTCATCCTGGCCGGGTCGAAATCGGCGCGGGCCGGCAGCCGGCCCGGTGCCGATTTGCTGCGCCACAGCTCGACCACGGCCCGAACGCTCGGCGACTGGCAATCGAGCGCGAAATCGACAAAGCTGCCATTCGGTCCGAGGGGCTGGAGCGGGCGGCTTGCGTTCATGCTGCTTCCGGCTTTGCGGTATCGGTCACGCCTATTCTACGGCGTCATACTCTTTTAGGATCATCGGCGGCATCGTCGGCGGGGTCAACCGCCCGGCTGGAATTTCACGTCACATCACCAATATGGCGGCTATCCGCCAATGCCCAGCAATTTGGAGAGGCTGAATGACCGAAGTGACTCTTGCCGCGACGCAGATGGCCTGTTCCTGGGACAAGGCGGCCAATGTCGCCCGGGCCGAGGCGCTGGTGCGCGAGGCGGCGGGACGGGGCGCGAACGTCATCCTGATCCAGGAGCTGTTCGAGACGCCTTATTTCTGCGTCGACCAGAAGCTGGAGCTGTTTCGCCTGGCCAGCCCCATTGCCGAGAACGAGACGGTGAAGCGCATGCAGACGCTGGCGGTTGAACTGGGCGTGGTGCTGCCGGTCAGCGTGTTCGAGCGGGCGAACAACGCCTATTACAATTCCATCGTCATACTGGATGCCGACGGCGCCAATCTGGGCGTCTACCGCAAGTCGCACATTCCCGACGGGCCGGGCTATCAGGAGAAATTCTACTTCAACCCCGGCGACACCGGCTTCAAGGTGTTCGATACGCGCTTCGGCAAGCTAGGCTGCGCCATCTGCTGGGACCAATGGTTCCCGGAAAGCGCGCGCGCCATGGCGCTGATGGGGGCCGACTTCCTGTTCTACCCCACCGCCATCGGCAGCGAGCCGCAGGATGCCAGCCTGGATTCGATGGAGCATTGGCGCACCACGATGCGCGGCCATGCGGCGGCCAACATGATGCCGCTTCTCGCCAGCAACCGTATCGGCCGGGAGGAGGGCGACGCCGCTGGCATCACCTTCTACGGCTCCTCCTTCATCGCCGACCATAAGGGCCAGCTTGTGGCGGAAGCGAACCGCACCGACGAGACGGTGCTGACCGCCCGCTTCGACCTGGACCGCATCCGCGCCGAGCGCGCCGGCTGGGGGTTTTTCCGTGATCGCCGGCCGGAATTATATGGGCCGCTGATGACCTTGGATGGACAAACCCGGCGCTAGGTCAATCCAGAATACGATCGGCGGCCGTCTTCCTTTCATTTTCCGCATCATGCAAAAGACAGGGCCAGATACCCTGTACTGAAACATCCCGTTTATGAATCCGTCTCAATTCGCGATTGCTTGCCAAGGCAAGGCGGATATGCCGGCGTTATTTTTATTTTTTGCGAGATTTTTGTGGTTTCCATCGTGTTTACCATCTTACGGTATGTGGAATACGCCGTTATGCACCGGCAGGGCGGGCGGCGCCTTATGACCAACCGGATGGGACGATGCTCGACCGGCAAATCATTGAGGGGCGGATCGAGACGCAAGAGCTGTCTCTGGACCTTCTCGGCTATGGGAGCCTGTACAAACTGCATCGCTACTGGGATCAGGCGCGCCAGGGGCGGCGCTGGCTGCGCTATGATTTGCTGCGGCCGGAGGAATTCGCCTTCGCCTGGCCGCGTGTCGCCCTGGTGGAACGGCGGGAGAAGCCTTGCCGGAATCGCCAGTTCCTCATCCGCTTGACCGGCTCCAATCTCGAGAACACGCCGTTTGGTTTCACCGCGGGCAGCTTCGTGGAGGATGTCGCGGTCGATTGGTATCGCGCGCATCTCATGGCCCGCTACGCGCGCTTCTTCGAGGCCGGCCAGCCCTGCCTGGACCGCGTGCGCGTGCAGCTTCCGCCGGCGTCGCGCCACTTCGCCTATGACCGGCTGCTGCTGCCCCTGACGCTGACCGGCGACCGCGTCGATCTGCTGCTGCTCGCCAGTGCCGGCTCCGACCCGCTCAACCTGTATATGGCCAGCCAGATGCGGGATTACGCGGTCGATGCCTAAAAGGCCGCCCAGCCCGGCTTGCGCGGGGTGAGGCGCGTCTCGCCGACGGTCATCGCGCCGTCGGCTTCCAGCGCCTCCAGCCGGATCAGCGCCAGGCCCTGTCCGTCCACGGCGCTGCGCATCTCGCCCGCTTCCTTGCCGGCGCTCTCGATGATGGCGCCGGGTTCGGGGATCGGCCCGTCGATGGCGACCGGCATCAGCCGCTTCTTGATCAGGCCGCGATATTTGGTGCGCGCGGTCAGCTCCTGGCCGACATAGCAGCCTTTCTTCCAATCGACGCCGCGCAGCTCGTCGAAGCCATTTTCCAGCAGAATGGCCTTTTCCACCTGCATGTCGCGGCTGCCGTCGGGCAGGCCCAGCGAGATACGCAGCCAGTCGTAATCGGCAACTAGGCCGGCCGAGAAGCCGGCCTGCTCCAAGGCGGCCATGTCGGGCAGATACAGCCGCGCCCCGGCCTCCGCCAGGCGGGGATCGACGAAGGCCACGCCCGCGCCGAAGCCCGTGGCCGCACCGGGCTCGGCCGGCAGGCCCAGCGCCTCCAGCGCGTCGTCGCCATAGGCCAGCGCCACCGGCCAGTCCAGCAGTTCCAGCACCACCTTGGAACGCAGCTTGTAGAGCGACAGACGGCGCTTCAGATCTTCGATGCGGTCAGCCTCCGCCTCCAGCAGAAAGGCGTCCTCCCGTTCGACGATGAAGAAATCATGCAGAAACTTGCCCTGCGGCGTCAGCAGCGCCGCCCAGATCGCCCGTCTGGGTCCGGCTTTCTCGATGTCGTTGGAGATCAGCCCCTGCAGGAAGCCGCGCCTGTCCTCGCCGGCGATCCTCAGCAGACGGCGGGGCGGCAGGATAAAATGGCGGTCGGTCATTCCGGTCTTTCCGTTGTCAGGCTCCCGGACATATCTCGGACCGGGACGGGGCGGATGCAAGTCTGCCATGAAGCGATGCCGCCAGCCCTTTTCTTTGCATCGGGTACGCGGTAATCATCGCTGATGCCGCTGAAAGGGAGTGCTTCTTCATGGATACGCAGGACATCACCCGGCCGAACGATCTCGAATCCTTCTGGATGCCGTTCACCGCGAACCGGCAATTCAAGAAGAACCCGCGCATGCTGGTCGAGGCCGAGGGCATGTATTACACCACGGCCGATAATCGCCGCATCCTGGACGGCACGGCCGGCCTGTGGTGCGTGAATGCCGGTCATCGCCGCGAAAAGATCGTGAAGGCGATCCAGAAGCAGGCGGAGAAGCTGGATTACGCCCCATCCTTCCAGATGGGCCACCCGCTTTCCTTTGAGCTGGCGAGCCGGCTGACCACGCTGACGCCGGGCTATGACCGGGTGTTCTTCACCGGCGGCGGATCGGAATCGGTCGATACCGCGCTGAAAATGGCCATCGCCTACCATAGGGTGCGCGGCGAGGGCACGCGGACCCGGCTGATCGGGCGCGAGCGCGGCTATCACGGCGTCGGCTTCGGCGGCATCTCGGTCGGCGGCATCGTCTCCAACCGCAAATTCTTCGGCAGCCTGCTGCCCGGCGTCGATCACCTGCCGCATACCCATAATCCGGAGAAGCAGGCCTTCACCCGCGGCATCCCGGAATGGGGCGGGCACCTGGCCGACGATCTGGAGCGCATCGTCACGCTGCATGACGCCTCCAACATCGCCGCCGTCATCGTGGAGCCGGTCGCCGGCTCGACCGGCGTGCTGATCCCGCCGCAGGGCTACCTGCAGAAGTTGCGCTCAATCTGCGACAAGCACGGCATCCTGCTGATCTTCGACGAGGTCATCACCGGGTTCGGCCGCCTGGGCGCCAGCTTCGCCACCGAATATTTCGGCGTGAAGCCGGATTTGATCACCACCGCCAAGGGCCTGACCAACGGTTGCGTGCCGATGGGCGCCGTGTTCGCCCGCGAGGGCATCTATGACACCTTCATGAACAACGCTCCGGAAGGCACCATCGAGTTGTTCCACGGCTACACCTATTCCGGCCATCCGCTGGCCGCCGCCGCCGGTTTGGCGACGCTGGACGTCTACAAGGAAGAAGGCTTGTTCGAGCGCGCCGCCGAGCTGGCGCCCTATTGGGAGGATGCCGTGCATTCGCTGAAGGGCGTGGGCCCGGTCATCGACCTGCGCAATCTCGGCATCATCGCCGGCATCGAGCTGGAAGGCATTCCCGGCAAGCCGACCGCGCGCGCCATGGAGGCCTTCACCAAAGCCTACGATAAGGGGCTGCTGATCCGCACCACCGGCGACATCATCGCGCTGTCGCCGCCGCTGATCCTGGAGAAGAGCCATATCGACGATATGTTCGGCATGCTGGGCGACGTATTGAAGACGCTACACTGATCCCAGACGGCTTGGTTGCTAAAAGGCGGCGGCATTTGCCCGCCGCCTTTTGCATTTGCGGTATTCGAAGGTGCTGCGTGGCAGTGGCAGGGAAATTGCTTTATGCTGATCAGTGAATTCCTTCCGGGAGTGAGGTTATGAGACGCCTTTTGCTGATCGTCGGAACGCTGATGGCGCTGAGCGCGTGTACAGCGGCGCAAGAGCAGGCGCCGGTATGGCTGGGCGGCACGCCACGCGACGCCGAGGCCCAGATGGTGGAGGAAGTGCCGGTCTATTGCTATCACAGCCTGGCGCGACCGGAATGCTACAGCCATCCGCTGCCGCCGAAGGAAACCAGCCGGCTGGTCAGCTATTTCGGCCCGCCGCCGCAATCCCTGGACGCCACCGGCCCGACCCGTCCCTGATCCCTCTATCCGTTGGAATCATTAATCTGTTTTGCTTTCCCGCAGTCTCCGCACCGGTTGCCGCCGCCGTCCTGACAATCCTCCTGATGTCCGGTTCCGGACAGGTGCGGGCGGAGAGTCCGGGCAGCTATGGCGCGGCCATGCGCTGGTATGAGGCCGAAGCCGCGGCCGGCAATGCGCGGGCGCAATATCTGCTGGGCCTGTCGCTGGAGCAGGGCGCGCGCGGACCGGTGGATCCGGCGGGTGCGGCACGCTGGTATGAGAAAGCGGCGGCCCAGGGGCTGGCGGATGCGCAGCTGAAGCTGGCCTTGGCGCTGCAGTTCGGGCGCGGCGTGGCGGCCGATCCGGCCCAGGCGCGCGCCTGGTATGAGAAGGCAGCCCGGCAAGGCTTGCCGGAGGCGGCGTACAATCTTGCCTATCTGCAGGAAAGCGGCCTCGGCGGACCGGTCCAGCCGGCCAAGGCGATAAGCAATTACGAACAGGCGGCGCGGGGCGGCATCGGCCGCGCCTACATGGCGCTGGGCGGGGTGTACGCGCGCGGCCTGGAGAGCGTCGCGCAGGACCTGCCCGCCGCATATTCCTGGCTTATTCTGGCCGTCGATGCCGGGCAGCCGGGGGCGGAGACCCTGCTGGAAGCCGTTGGCGCGGAACTTACCGATGTCCAGCGCGCCGAAGCGCGTGCAGGTGCGAAGAAATGGCGCGACAAGCCGCTATCTTAGCGACACATTAAATAGTATTTTCACTAAATGTTAATGAAAGTGTTGTGGAATGCTGTCTGCCTCCTCGACCACGAGGATGGCTCTTAGCATTTGCACCCAAAAACGGTAGAGGTGAGTTTCATCGCGTTGCAACATGATCAAAGCCTGGTTGGCCGCAAAAGTGGCCGCCCGGCCGTGCATGGCTTCGCTTAGCTTTTCCGCACACTGCAGCACTTCCTCGCTGGGGAGCATGGCGGGGATGGTTTCAGCGGCGGGCGTCACCGGGCGTACCGCGGAGCCAGCCGAACCTGGCCGGGAAGTATGTTTGACGGATAAGGCGTCGCAACCGTGATGAATAGCGTGCGCACTTTTTGACAACCTTTGTATAGTATGGGTCACACGAGTTTATTCTGATGAACATTGGCCGAGACACGAAATCCCCCGTCATGCCCCGCAAACCCAGACGCACCAGCCAGGACTTGCTGATCGGTCGTCGCCTGCGCGACCGGCGGAAATTCCTGAAACAGAGCCTGCAGGAGCTTTCCGCCCAGGTTGGGGTCTCCTACCAGCAGATCCAGAAATATGAGAGCGGGCAGGACCGTATTCCCGCCAGCATCCTGTTCCTGCTGTCCAAGGCGCTGGACACCTCGCCCAACTATTTCTTCACCCGTACCCTGGAAGACGAAATCCGCGAGCTGTTCCCGGACATCACCAAGGAAGCCCTGGCCGAGGCCATGGCCTTCCTCTACTGGTTTCAGCGCATCGAGGACGACACGTTGCAGGACCATATGCGCAAGATGATCATGCATATGAGTGGCGACCCGGCCCCGAAATAGGCGCCCGGCCCGGCAGGAGCGCCCAGCGGGACGTCCCGCAATGCATCTCGTGGGGTGGTGATATCCGGCGCGCATGACCTCCACCTGACTACCGGCGGCGCGGACGGGCGGCGAAGAAGATGCCGCCCTTGGGGCGCAGCGAGATCATCGGCTCGGTCTCGACTTCCTCGCTGGTATGCAGGGAAAGGTCGAAGCGCTGCAGCATCTGCGCCACCATGATCTGCGCCTCGAACATCGCGAAGTGATTGGCGATGCATTGGCGCGGTCCGGTGCCGAACGGGAAGTAGGCGTGTTTCGGCCGGTCGGCCCCAGCTTCCGGGGTGAAGCGGTAAGGGTCGAACTTTTCCGGATCCGGCCAGTATTCCGGATTGCGGTGCATGACATAGGGGCACAGCATGATGGTAGTACCCTTGGGGATGCGATAGCCGCGCACCTCGTCATCGTTCAGCGCCGCGCGGCTCATGGTCCAGAAGGGCGGGTAGAGGCGCATCGCCTCCTGCGCCACCATTTTCACGAAGGGCAGGTTCGACAGGTCCTCGTAAGTAGGCTGCCGGCCGCCCAGCACCCGGTCGACCTCGTCGCGCGCGGTCGCCATATGCTCGGGATTACGGCACAGCATGTAGAGGCACCAGGCGATCGAGACCGCCGTGGTCTCGTGGCCGGCCAGCACCATGGTCAGGAAATCGTCGCGCAGCCGCGATAGCGACAAGGGCTCGCCGGTCACCGGGCAGGCGCTGTCCAACAGCATCTGCAGCATGTCCGGCCCGGCCGGGTCGTGACTGGAGCGGCCCTCCATGCGGTCCTTGATGACCTTGTAGAGCAGTCCGTCGAAATCGGCGATGGCCTGCAACCGCTCGGCGCGGGCGCGGGTCGGCAAGTCGTGCAACAGCTCGAACAGCGACCAGACGCGCTTCTCGCTCTGCACCATGATGGTGGTGATGATCTCGGTGAAGCGGTCCTTATCCTCGGCCAAGTCGCAATTCATCAGCGTGCGGGTCGCCACGTTCAATGCGGCGGCCATGACCTTAGGCACGAAATTGACCGGCTGGCCGTCGCGGGTTTCCGCCTCGATGGCGTCGCAGAGATTGTCGCCGCATTCCGCCATCACCTGGCAGTAATGGTCGAAGCGGTGCCGCCTGAAGGAGGGCTGCGCCAGCGTGCGCTTGGAGCGCCAGACCTCGTTCTCGGTGACCAGCATGCCGTCGCCGAACATCGCCTTCAGGCGGTAGTAGAAGTCGCTCTTGCGGTAATTGCCGGCATTGGTCTGCATCACATGCTGGATGAATTCCGGATGGTTCACCAGATAGAGCGGCTTGCCGGCGATGTCGAAACCGACGATCTCGCCATGCTCGCGCGCCATCCGCACGAAGAAGCTGGGCGGATGGGGCTTCGAGGCGAACAGCACGCCGACGAAAGGCAGCAGCTTCGCCTTCGGCACGCGCTTGGCCTGGGCAAAGGCCCCGGCGCTGACGGCAATGCGCCGGGGCTGCTTGCGCGCCGGCGCTCCGGCGAAATCCAGCTCAGCGACCATCGCCGGTCATCGACAGCGAGTAGGGGGAGATGCTGTCGCTGCGCTCCTTGGCGTAGACGGCGGCGGCCTTCAGCAGGTCGCGCAGCACGGTCTCCTTGTTGGCGTCCGCTTCCTCGGCGAGGAACAGCAGACAGTTGGTAATGCCTTCGAGGCTGTTGGCCCCGGTCGCGGCGTCGCGGAAGGCGTTATTGTCGGTCATGCGCATGGTGGTTTCCTTCATGATATTCAGGTTCCTCAACCGGCGATGGCGGGACGTTCGCCCGTCATCATCCGGCCTGGCACAACCGGGCGACGGCGTTCCCAAAGGACCGTCATCCGTTCTGCGGCGTTGCGATTGTGCCAATTCACAGTGAGAGAGCCGGCGACGCAGCTCTCGACCCCGATCTGCAGCGCGTCGCCGAAGCGGCGGCATTCGAAGCCGCCGATATGCAGCAACCGCTCGAATTGCGTGTCGGTCACGCAGGTCAGCGCGCCGATCTCCAGATCGTCGCAAACCTCGAACAGGGTTTTCAGCAGGTGCGCGGTGATGCGCATCGTCTCGGCCCGGAACACCCGCCGCTTCATCCGGGGGATGACGGCGAGGCGGCTGATCTCCCACACATCCGGGCCGCGCAGCACCGGGTGCTCGCCCATCAGCGCGGGGAAATGCGTATCCAGCAGGTGCGGGCGTTCGGTCGGCAGCAGGCGAAAGCAGCCGACCAGGGTGCCGTCCTCCTCCACCGCGGCGACGTGGATCGCCGGGTCGCAGTCGAACCGGTCGATCTCGCGGCCATGATCGAGCGGCAGGTTCCAGCCCCGAATTTCATTGAAATAGCGGTTGCGGAACCGGAACAGCTCATCCAACTGCCATTCGCTGAAGCGATCATGCGCCGGGCTGTGGATCTGGAGTCGCACGTGCCTTTTCCCCCGATAAGGATGGGGAAAGAGTGCCGATCCGGCCTCAGCCTACCTAGCTGCACAATTGTCTAGGTGTAGATTAAGGGATTGTTTTTATTGAAGGTTGGTTGCGCGACGTTAGACCATGCGATGGGTCTTGTTGCCGGTGATGCCGCCCGGCTCCAGCACCCCCAGATAGACCAGCTTGGCGATGGCGTGGGGGGTGGAAAAAACGTTCAGCTTGTTATGCGCATTATAGATATGGAACTTCACCGTATGCATCGACACGGCGAGGATGTCGGCAATCTCGTCCTGGGTCTTGCCGGCGGCGACCCATTTCATCACCTCGATCTCGCGCCCGGTCAGTTTCAGCTCCTCCTGCACCAGGAATTCGGTGCCCAGCTTGCTGCGCAAGGTGAGGTGAAAATGGTTGGCGACCAGCGTGCAGTCCTGCAGCACGGTGGGGTCCAGCGACATGAAATCGCCCTCGCTGCCGGCGGAGACGAAGGTGATCAGGCCGTAATCGCCGCCCGCGCCATAGATCGGGATTGACAGCCCCTTATCGACCCCGACATCGATGGAATCGCCGAGCAGCCGGCGCTGCGGGTCGCTGACCTCGCGCTTCAGATAGTCGCGGACATTCCAGGCGAAAGGCAGGCGGGTGGCGTTGCTGTCGGCGATGACCGGGTCGATGCGGGCCAGTTCGTTGGTCTGGTAATGCCGCACCCAGTCGCTGGGGTAATCGCACAGAATCAGCGGGATTTCCGCGAAGCTGCCGGGCCCCGGATGCTCGTTCGGCAGCAGCTTGGCGCCGACATAGAAGATGCGGCCGAAACCCATCAGATCGGCCATGCCCTGCAATTGGGCCTTGAATTCGCCGACTGTCTTCAGCGAATGCAGTTCGACAAGCTTCTGAGCAAGCGAGCTGTCCATACGAAGTTTCCCCGGTTCCCGGTCAGCAGGGGCGCGCCTGGCAGGCGTCTATTCTACCCTTGTGGCCTGTCGCTTGGCTGCACGATGGAACGAACCTCATTATAAAGAGCATTCGATGAAATTCCTAACATGCAACCGCATGGGTGTCATGGATAAGCAAAACCTAAGTTATGTCCTGAGCGGGCTTCTGCCATGAGCCGTCCGGCCATCTTTCTCGACCGCGACGGCGTGATCAACGAGGATGTCGGCTATGCATGGCGACAGGCCGACATACGGTGGGTGAGGAACGCGCCCGAAGCCATCGCCTGGTTGAACCGGCGCGGCTATCTGGTGGTGGTGGTCACCAACCAGTCCGGCATCGCGCGCGGCTATTATAGCGAGCGCGATTTCGACGTGCTGACTGGCTGGATGCATGCCGCCCTGGGGCAATATGGCGCGCGGATCGACGCGGTCTATCATTGCCCGCACCACCCCACGGCGGGTCAGCCGCCCTACAATGTCGTCTGCAACTGCCGCAAGCCGAAGCCGGGGCTGCTGGTGAAGGCGATCGGCGATCTCGGCATCGATCCGGCGCGCAGCCTGATGATCGGCGACAAGCTGACCGACATGGAGGCCGCCGCCGCCGCCGGCGTGCCCGGCCTGCTGTTCCCGGGCGGCGACCTGCTGGAATTCGTGCGCGATGCGCTCGACAATGGATAAGCCCGTCCCGCCGCGCTACCTGCCCTATGGAGAGGGCGGTTGGCGGCTGTCGATGGGGCTGCTCTCGCTCGACCCGGCGGAGTGGATCGAGGCGGACGCGGATTATCCCGCGCAGCTCGCCTTGAAGGAGGAATTGCTGGCGACGCGGCACGATGCCGTTTTCCAGGCCCTGCCGGGCACCGAGGCGGCGCAGGCCGAAGTACTGGCGCTGTTGGCCCATCATCTGCCGGCGCGTTTTCCCGACCGGTTCCGGCGCGCGGGGAATGCGCTGCACAGTCTCGCCGATGACCGCCGGATAGCGCTTGATGATTCCGGCCGCGCGCCGCTCGATATCGCCGGCCGTCTGGTGCAGGAGGATTTATGCCTGATGCGCGCCGGCCCGGAGGGATACGAGCTGGTCGCCGCCTCGCTCTGCTTTCCGGCGAGCTGGCGGCTGGCCGACAAGATCGGCCGGCCGATGCTGGCGATCCACGCGCCGGTGCCGGGCTATGCGGAAAAGCTGGGCAAGCCGGTCGACCGGTTCTTCGGCTTTCTGAAGGCCGACAAGCCGGTCTGGCGCTTCAACTGGTCGCTGCCGGACAATGACCGGCTGTTCAGCCCCACCGGCCATGGCCGTGCCGCGCATGATCCCGAGATCACGGCGGAGAATATCGGCCAGCGCGTCTTCATCCGCGTCGAACGCCAGACACTGCGCCGCCTGCCGGCAAGCGGCGACATCCTCTTCACCATCCGCACCTATCTCGACCGGCTGGATCGGCTGGAGCCGTTTCCGCCTCTCGCCCGCGCGCTGCTGGGGGCGGTCGGCGACCTCACCCCCGGCATGACGCGCTACAAGAGCATCCAGCCGTTCCGCGCCGCGCTGGAGGAATATCTGACGCGGGTGGGAGGGGCGTAGTCGCCGTTCCCTGGCCAGACCTCAATACATATGCTGGCCGCCATTGATGGACAGCGTGGAGCCGGTGATGAAACCGCCCTCGTCGGCGACCAGGAAGACCACGCCGCGGGCGATCTCCGAAGCCTTGCCGAGGCGACCGACCGGCACGCGGGCAACGATCTTCTCCAGCACGTTGGCCGGTACGGCGGCGACCATATCGGTGTCGATATAGCCGGGGGCGATGGCGTTCACGGTGATGCCCTTGCCCGCGCCTTCCTGGGCCAGCGCCTTGGTGAAGCCGTGGATGCCCGACTTGGCGGCGGCATAGTTAACCTGGCCGTACTGACCGGCCTGGCCGTTGATCGAGCCGATATTCACGATGCGGCCGAAATTGCGCTCGCGCATGCTGTCGATGACGGCGCGGCACATGTTGAAGCAGGAACCGATATTGGTATCGATCACCTCCTTCCACATTTCGTAGCTCATCTTGTGCATGGTGCCGTCGCGGGTGATGCCGGCATTGTTCACCAGCACTTCGACCGGGCCCAGATCGGCGGTCACCTTGGCGACGCCCTCCTGGCAGGCCTGGAAGTCGGAGACGTCGAACTTGTAGGCGGGGATGCCGGTTTCCTCGGTGAATTGCTTCGCCCGTTCGTCATTGCCGCCGTAATTCGCCGCGACCTTGTAGCCGGCATCCTTCAGGGCGATGCAGATCGCCTTGCCGATGCCCCTGGTTCCGCCCGTTACGATTGCCACACGCGCCATGCTTTCCTCCCTGTTTAATGCCGGTTCCGTTTGTCGGAGCCTTGCTTACCCAACGATGATGGCACGCGCTGGGCATGTTGCAATTGACGAGCGTCAAATACGCGAAAAAAAGCGCCGTCCGGAAAGCCTGGGCGGCGCTTTTATCGTTACGAGCGCGGCTCGATCAGCGTTCGACGCACATGGCGATGCCCATGCCGCCGCCGATGCACAGGGTGGCGAGGCCTTTCTTGGCGTCGCGCTTCTGCATTTCGTGCAGCAGGGTGACCAGCACCCGCGCGCCGGACGCGCCGATGGGATGGCCGAGGGCGATGGCCCCGCCATTCACATTCACCTTTGCCGTATCCCAGCCCAGATCCTTGTTCACCGCGCAGGCCTGTGCGGCGAAAGCCTCGTTTGCCTCGATCAGGTCGAGGTCGCTGGCCTTCCAGCCGGCCTTCTCCAGCGCCGCCCGGCTGGCGGGGATCGGCCCCGAACCCATGATCGCGGGATCGACGCCGCGCGTCGCCCAGGAGGCGATGCGCGCCAGCGGGGTGATGCCGCGCCTGGCCGCTTCCTCCGCGCTCATGAGCACCAGGGCGGCCGCGCCGTCATTGATCCCCGACGCATTGCCGGCGGTGACGCTGCCCTCCTTGTCGAAGGCCGGCTTCAGCTTCGCCAGCGTATCGACGGTGGTGCCGTGGCGCGGATATTCGTCGGCATCGACCACGGTATCGCCCTTGCGGCCGGAAATCGTGACCGGCACGATCTCGTCCTTGAAGCGGCCGGATTTCTGCGCGGCTTCCGCCTTCTGCTGCGAGGAGGCGGCGAACTCGTCCTGCTGTTCGCGGCTGATCTGCCATTGCTTGGCGACATTCTCGGCGGTGTTGCCCATATGGTAGCCGTTGAAGGCGTCCCACAGCCCGTCCTTGATCATGGTGTCGACCATCTTCATGTCGCCCATCTTGGTGCCGTTGCGCAGATGGGCGCAGTGGGCCGACTGGCTCATGCTCTCCTGGCCGCCGGCGACGACGATGGATGAATCGCCGTTGCGGATCGCCTGGTAGCCCAGCGCCACGGTACGCAGGCCGGAGCCGCAGACCTGGTTGATCAGATAGGCCGTCGCCTCCTTCGGAATGCCGGCGGCGATGGCGGCCTGGCGGCCCGGATTCTGCCCGGCCCCGGCGGTCAGCACCTGGCCGAAGATCAGCTCGGAGACTTCGGCTGGATCGACCTTGCCGCGCGACAAGGCCTCGCGGATGGCGATGGTGCCCAGATCATGCGCGGGCAGGCTGCTTAGCGCGCCGTTGAACGCCCCGATGGGGGTGCGCGCGGCGCTGGCGATGACGATCTCGGTCATGAAAATGACTCCTCCGAATACGGTGGCGGCTTGGTGCCGTCTGTTCCGCGCCTACAATAGTTGCAGCGCAGCGGTGAGGCAAACGGCGCGCCTAGGATTTGACGGGCAGGCCGTCGATCCAGTCCGCAATGGCGGGCCAGACCAGCTCCCGCGCCCGGCCGCCGGCCATCATGCCGATATGGCCCAGCGGCGGCTCTATCATATCGGCTTTCGGCAGCGCGGTTGCCAGGGCCCTGGCGCTGGCCGGCGGCACGATGCGGTCGCCGCCCGGTATCAGCGCCAGCGCCGGCAGGTCGATCCGCCCTGGCGTCACCGGATGGCCGGCCACCCGCCAAACGCCGTTGGCCGGGTCGTTGCGGCCGTACCAGCCCTCCAGGCAATCATGCGCGACCGGGGCCGCCAGCGGCACGCCGTCATTCAGCCAATCCTCCAGCGCCACGAAGCCGACCGCCTTGTCGCTGGCCGGGTCGAGCGCGGCAAAGGCGCGGAACTTGCGGAAGGCGAGGTGGATGTCGAGGCCGGAGAACAGCGCCTGCACCGCGTCGGTCGGCAACTCGCCCAGCCGGTCGGCCAGCGCCAGCAGGCCGGGGGCGATGCCGGGCAGCCATTCCGCGACCGCCGGGCGTTCGGCGGCGAAATCCCACGGGGCGGCCAGCAGCGCCAGCCCGGCCAGGTCGCGCTGCCGGCGCTCGGCCAGGGCCGCCGCCATGGTGCCGCCCATGCAATAGCCGACCAGCACGGGCGCTTCGCCCACCTCGGCCAGTACGGCGTCGAGCGCGGCTTCCAGCCGGCCGGCGATATAGGCGGAAATGTCGAATCCCCGCTCCACCGCGCCCGGCGCGCCCCAATCCACCAGATAGGGGCGATAGCCGCGTCCGGCGAGATCGCGCAGGAAGCTGCGGCCCGGGGCGAGGTCGAGTATATAGCCGCGATTGATCAGCGAAGGCACCGCCAGCACCGGGCGGCCGCGTTTGCGGCGCCTGTCGGCATAGGCGAGCAGTCGGGTGGTGCCTTCGCTCCAGGCCAGGCGCGGGGGCTTCAGCCCGGCCTCGGCGAAGGCGGCGCCGCGGTCGTAGGGATGGTGGCGATAGGCGGTCAGCCCGGCGAGGAAGTCGGACCAGCGCCGGGCGACGGCGGCGGCCAGCGCGGCGTCAGTCCTTGCGGCGTCGCGTCCCGCCAGCGCGGCTTGCAGGGCGCTTGCCCTGTCCCGCAGCGCCGGCCTCCAGGGCAGCGAGCCGCTCCTCAAGGACGGCAATGCGGTCACGGAGCTCATCAAGGTTGCCGCCGCGACCGTCAGATGCAGGTTCAGTGGGCGCGGGCCCTGTCGCATGAGTGGCTCCCGCCATGAAAGGGAACGGCATCGGGGGAACGCCGCCGCGACTCATCGCATTCATCGTCTCCGCCCATAGATGCAGCATGGGTTGCAGGCTGCGCGCAAGTTCCGGATCGGTGGCCAGGGCATTTATCTGGTCCTGCCACAGATCGAGGAAACGTTCGGCGAGGTCTTGGTCGTCGTCGCGATCGGTCATGGCGGTACTATAGGCCGCCCGTCACCGTCCCGCCACACGCGGGTCTGCAAGAGAGTTATGCTGCACTTGCGGGCGGATTTGTTGCGCAGCAAGATTCTCGTTGCAAAGCAGCAATTTCCATCCAACTGTATTGCCCTATGCATTGCGTCGATAGCAGACGCGCATGCCGTAGACGACAAAGAGATGCGGCATCAAGCAATTAGGGTAGGGGATCATTCGCATATGGCCGAGAAGAACAAGCCGGGCGACGACGCCCCGATCACCATCAAGAAATATGCGAACCGCCGTCTCTACAATACGGCGACCAGCAGCTACGTCACGCTCGACCATCTGTGCCAGATGGTGAAGGACGGCGTCGATTTTCAGGTGTTCGACGCGAAGACCGGCGAGGACATCACCCATAGCGTGCTGACGCAGATCATCTTCGAGGAGGAGGGCAAGGGCCAGAGCCTGCTGCCCATCAGCTTCCTGCGCATGCTGATCAGCTTCTATGGCGACAGCCTGCAATGGGTGCTGCCGAAGTATCTCGAACACACCATGTCCTCCTTCGCGCGGAACCAGGATCGCATGCGCTCCTACGTCGACAATGCGTTCGGTGGTCTGTTCCCGTTCGGCACCAATCTGGAGGAGATGGGCAAGCAGAACATGGCGATGCTAGAAGGCGCCATGCGCATGTTCAATCCGTTCGGCATGGAGGGCGGGCTGAGCAACGGCGTGGGCAAGCCGCCCCAGGCGCCGCACCCGGCCGCCCATCCCGCGGCGGAGGCCACGCAGTCCGCCGCCCAGGCCTCGGTCGTGGCGCTGAAGGACCAGATCGACAATCTGCAAAAGCAGATCGACGCAATGGCGAAGCTGCAGATCGAGGTGGCCAAGGCCGGCCAGGCCGCCATGAACCAGGCGATGGACAAGGACGGGCAGAAGAAGAAAGGCTAGCGCCTACTTCTCCGCGACCGGCGCGGCGTCCGGGGCGGGTTCGTGCGCGCCGCACAGCCAATCGAGAACACGCTTTTCCGCCGGTTGCAGGCCGGTCAGATCAGTGCGCTGCAACAGCTTGGCATCGACGCGGGCCTGTTCCTGCAATTCCTTGACGAAAGCGCTGAGGGCGGTCTTCTGATCGCTTTCATGCGCGATCTTGGCGTTTAGCTCCTCCATCTGGCCTTCCCAATTGCGGGCCATGCTATGGAGGTAGGCGCGGTGGTCGCCGAGCAGATTCTCCAGCGCCTTCTTCACCTGGCGCTCGTAATTATCCAGCGCCTGCTTGCGCTGCTCATTCTTCACCAGCCCCAGGAAAGCGCCGCCGCGCAGCATGCCCAGCCGCTCCGGATCCTTCATCATCACGCGCAGCTTGGCGGCTTCGTGGTTCAGCGCGAAACCGTCGAAATTGGCCAGGGCCAGGTCGGGGTGGCGATAGCTGCCGGCCAGCAGGGTGCGCAGCGCCTGGATGCGGCCGCGATGCCGCTTCACGAAAGTCAGCTCGTCGCGGACGACGTTGCGTTCCTGGCTCATCTGGTTGACGCGGCCATCCACCATCCGCACCGCCATGCGCGCTTCGTCGATCAGCGCGTTCATCGCCCGGAACCGGTCCAGCCCGACCGGCATCGCCCCGATCTCGCGCTCGCGGGCGACCAGTTCCTGAAACAGATCGTCGGTAGCGGGCGCTGTGGGGTCGCTATCGTCGCTCATCGGCGGGAGCCTTGCGAGGAAGGTCGACGGAAAACAAGCAGTACCCTTCCTTTCTAAAAACTTCTCCGCCTATTTCAACAGGATATTGACGACTTCATAAAGCTGGGTGCGCGCGCGCAGGAGGTAGAAGCCCTGCGCCGTCAGATGGTTGGGCAGCAGCAGCGCATCGGGCGAACCGCCGATGACGATCAGCGGCTCCAGCTCCGCGCCGGTTTTCAGCCCATCCAGCATCTGCTGCCACACCCCGTCGAGCTGGCGTTCGCGCAGCACCTGTTCGAAATCCTGTCCGAGCGCGTTCAGGATGACATAGTGGGCGTATAGCTGCCCCTTGGTGCTGTAGAAAATATCGTCGACATCGGTATCGAACAGCCAGAACGGCCCGTGCGTGATGTGCCCGTCGATCTGCGCCGAGGCGGAGCCGAGGTCGGAGGCGATGCGCTCCAGCGCCGACATCAGATTGTCGCCGCGCCGGTCGAACACCGTCTGGCCGCTGGCCAGCCGGCTGTTGTAGCTGCGCAGCGCCCGTACCGCCGCCCTGTACTGCGATTCCGAGGTCGCCGTGGGCGCCAGCGAAACGGACGGATCCCAGACCCACACATTGCCCGGATATTTCAGCAGCCCCGCCGCGCGCTCCAGGTCGCCATCGATCTGGCTGGTGCCGCGTAGCCGGCCGATATGGTCCATCATCTCGACGCTGAAGCGCGACGCCGCCTTCACGATGCCCTGTTGGAAATTGGGCATGTTGTCGAGGATGGAGCCGGGCAGGAAGAACGGATCGTTCGGCGTCCAGCCATGCGTGTCGGTCTCGCGCTCGACCAGGGCGGCCGCCGCCTCCACCGCGCGGCTGGCGCCGGGCGGGACGTCGGCGGTGGCGAAGCTGGTGTCATCATCGACGGTATTTATGATCGCCGCTCCGGCGACGTAATACAGCGCCACCAGCAGCACCAGCACGGCCAGGCTGCGGCCGATCAGCCCGCCGCTCAACCTCCCGCTCAGGCCCCCGCCCAGGCGGCGCATCCAGCGCTTGCGGGGGGCGGAATATTCGTCGTCGACATAGAGATCGTCGCGGGTGTTGTCGCTGGCCATGCGGGTGATCCGATTCTGCGTTGTTCCCTTGCACAGATAGGGTGCGGTATCGGGAAAGTCATCAGGCTTTGCCTCGCCATCTTGTGGTCATCGCCGCACTTGACCAGAATAGCGGCAGCCGCTGCGCGCCGATTTGCTTGATAAGCCGCTTCGCCACCGAAAGCCTGGAGTTCCCCCCGCCATGCGCGACGCCATCCCCGCCATCCTGGCGATCGTGCTGGGCGTCATGATCCTGCAACTCGGCAACGGGTTGATCGGCGTGCTGGTGCCGCTGCGCATGGGGATGGAGGGGCTGTCGCCCAGCATGGTCGGCGTGGTCGCGACCTTCTATTCGCTGGGCTTCCTGGCCGGCTGCTTCGTGGTGCCGCAACTGGTCCGGCGCATTGGCCATATCCGCGCCTTCGCCGTGTTCGCCGCCGTGGTTTCGGCCGGCACGCTGGGGCTGACGCTCGCGGTCGACTGGATGCTGTGGAGCGGCATCCGCTTTCTGCTCGGCATCTGCATGGCCGGCCTGTTCAGCGTGGCGGAAAGCTGGATCGTCGCCCAGGCCCCGCAGGCCATCAAGGGCCGGGTGCTCAGCTTCTACATGGTGTGCAACAAGCTGACGCTGGTGGGGGGGCAGATGCTGGTGTCCGTCGCCGACCCGATCAGCATCGGCTTCTTCCTGCTGATCAGCGCCTGCGCCTCGCTCTCCCTGGTGCCGGTCGCGTTGACCCGCGCGGCGACGCCGGCGATACCGTCGGTTTCCATGCTGTCGCTGCGCGAGCTATACGCCATCGCGCCGGCGGCCCTAGTCGGCTGCTTCTCCTCCGGCCTTACCAATGCCGCGGTGATCGGGCTGCTGCCGATCTACGGGTTGCAGGTCGGGTTCGGCGTCGGAGCCATCGCCGGGCTGGTCTCGGTCATGCAATTGGGCAGCCTGCTGGCGCAATGGCCGCTGGGCTGGATGTCGGATCGGATCGACCGGCGGCAGGTGATCGTCGCCGGGCTTGGGGTGGTGGTGGTCACCTCGGCGGTGATCGCGCTGTTTGGCGGTCAGCTGCCGAGCTGGTCGATCTACATCATCTTCGCGCTATGGGGAGCGACGGGCCTGTCGGTCTATGCCATCTGCATCGCCCATGCGAGCGACTTCGCCGAGCCGTCCAAGATGGTGCCGCTGACCAGCTCGCTCTTGCTGACCTGGGCGCTGGGCTCGGCCGTTGGCCCGATCGTGGCCAGCTATGCGATGGAGGTGATGGGGCCGGGCGGATTGTTCGTCTATGCCGGGGTCATCGCTACGCTGACCGGCGGCTTCGTCACCTATCGGATGACCCGCCGCGCACCGGTGCCGGTGGATCAGCGCGAGAAGTTCGTGAACATGCCGGCGACCAGCCCGCAGGTCAGCAAGATGAACCCGCGCGCCCAGCAGGACACGCCCGCCCCGGACGATATGTCGGTGAAATAGGCGCTACGGCGCTGCCGCTTCCAGATGGCGGTAGCGCAGCTTCAGCCCGATGACCGCCGTCACCAGCAGCATCGTCACGCCGTTCGCCAGCACGATGGGGAAGGATTGCAACAGTAAGCCGTAGATCAGCCACAGCAGCGCCCCGGTGAAGAACACCGTGAACATGGTCAGCGATATGTCCCGCGTCGATCGGCTGCGCCAGGTCTTGATCACTTGCGGCAGGAAGGAAAAAGTAGTCAGCGCACCGGCGACGGTGCCGATCAGATCAACAAGAAACGGGTCCAGCATGCCCGCCAGGCTCCCAAAGGAGGACCGCCCGGTCGGCGGCGCAGCGACTATGCGAGCGGCAAGGCAGCGCCGCAATCGGGTATTTTTTAAACCGGCCTGCTTGACATCGCACGGTAACAAGACCAACATAATAATTACCAAGTGATCGTAATTTTCGAAAGAAAATTGCGCGAAGGCTTGGTTGGCCCAACAGCAGGGGGGTGTCCGAAACAGGCATGAATCCACCTGACTAAACATAGCCTTACGGAAGATGCGTCTACATGAAAAGCCAAAGGCCCGGACTTAGCGCCGGGCGCCGGGACAGATGGTCCCGTGCCAAATGAAGCCCCGCCCTTAGCTGGCGGGGCTTCTGCGTTCGGGATCGGCGGCCGCCGCCTGCAGGATAGCGTCCAGTAGACCGGGGAAGCGGGCCTCAAGATCGTCGCGGCGCAACGTGTTGGCGTGCTGGGTGCCTTCGCGACGGCTACAGATGATGCCGGCCTCGCGCAGGATGCGAAAATGGTTCGACAGGGTGGATTTCGGCATGTCCGGGCAGGGCATCGTGGCATTGCAGGCCTGATCCGGGCAATCGCGCAGCCGGCGCACGATGGCCAGCCGCATCGGATCGCTCAGCGCATGCAGGACGCCGTGCAGGGTGATGCTGCTGATATCGGGGTGAATAAGAGGACGCATAAACAGCCAAATCGCATCATACAGCGTAAAATTCAATAGTTCAATTTTCTTGAACATAAGAACTTGGCCGCCCATCTGCTGCTCATCGATCCTTATTCCCGATGGGAGACTTTTCAGATGAGCAAGATTTTAGCCGGCAAGATTGCCCTGGTGACCGGCGCCAGCCGTGGCCTGGGCCGCGCCATCGCCGAACGCCTGGGGCGCGACGGCGCGCTGGTCGCCGTGCATTACGGCCGCGCCTCCGCCGAGGCCGAGTCGGTTGTGCAGACGATCAAGAAGGCCGGCGGTGACGCTTTCGCCGTGCAGGCGGAGATTGGCGATGTCGCCAGCATCCAGGCAATGTTCCAGGCGCTGGACAAGGAACTGACTGACCGCACCGGCGAGGTCAGGTTCGACATTCTGGTCAATAATGCCGGCATCGCGCCGATGGTCTCGCTGGAGGAAACCGACGAGGCCACGTTCGACCGCATCTTCGATGTGAATGTGAAGGGGCTGTTCTTCGTCACCCAGCAGGCCATCGGCCGGTTGCGGGACAATGGCCGGATCGTGAACCTGTCCTCCGGCCTGTCGCGCGCGGTGGGCGGCATGGATATTCCGGCCTACTCGGCGACCAAGGGTGCGGTCGACGTGCTGACCCGGCAATGGGCCTCGAAGTACGGCGCGCGGGGCATCACCGTAAACTCGCTGGCGCCGGGCGCGATCGATACCGACATGAATGCCGGCTGGCTGCGCGGCAATGCGGAATCGGAGCAGATGATCTCCAGCAGCCAGGCGATCAAGCGGATCGGCAAGCCGACGGAAATCGGCGATGCCGTCGCCTTCCTGGCCGGGCCGGACAGCCGCTGGGTCACCGGCCAGTATATCGAAGCCAGCGGCGGCTGGCTGCTCTAGGCGCTGTTTCCGTTCAGGCGGCGGCGCACCCGCGTCGCCGCCTTGCGGATTTGCGCCCGGTCGCTCTCCAGCGCCAGCGCGGCTTCAGCGAAGTCGACCGTCATCTCCAGGCTGGCGAGCAGCACCGACGGCACCGCCGGATCGGTGGCGGCCAGGCCAATCCGCTCCAGCGCGGATATCTGCCGCAGCACCACCTCGACCGATTTGGCGCCGTCGCGGGCCAGCGAGTGCAGCGCCCGGTCCAGCATCTTGTCAAATCCCAGGGCGGGCAGGGACAGCCGGTCGCATGCCTCCGCCTCTTCAGACTTTGCCACTGGCGGCTGCGCGGCCCGGCACAGCAGCGCCTCCAGCCGGTCCAGGCAAATGATCGCGGTCTTCGGGTCGTTGATGCCGGGCGACAAGGCGCGGCTGCCGATCTCGCCCAGTATTTGCAGGCCCAGTAGCGGATCCTGGTGATAGCTGCGCTCCTCGCCCAGCAGCAGGCAATCCAGCAGCGCCTCGATATCCTTGTCGCTCAATGGCGCGGTGCCCGGCATCAGCGCCAGGGCCGAGCGGTGCGGATGCATGAAGTCGCCCGGCCGCCCCAGCAGTTCGATGCGCAGATCGTGCCGCGCCGCCTGCGCCTGCAATTCCTGCGTATCGATGCTGCACAGATAGGCGCTGCGACGGCAGGCGAGCAGCCGCGCGCCTTCCGGCGGGCTGTCCCGCTCCGGCGCGGCTTTCGCGCCCAGGAGTGGGTTTTCCAGGAAGCGGTCCAGCGCCTCATTGGTGTCGTGTTGCACCCGGACGACGATATTGCCCAACCGCAGCGTGCCGGCGATATGGTGCATCCAATGCACGAGGTAGCGCAGCGCCAGCACCGTCAGCACCACGCCGGTGCCGAACAGGACGGTCAGCCCACTCCTGTCGTAGAGCGCCAGTCCGAGGCCGACGAGGCCGAACAGGGCGAAGACAAAGGTGGCGACGAAGGTGCTGAGCGCATTCTGCGTCACCTCGTCCGCCATCAGGCCGGGCAGGGCGCGCGGCGATGCCTGGGTGACCGCCATGTTCAGCACCACCATCAGCGCCGACAGGGTGACGGTGGTGACCGTCAGCATGGCGCTGGCCAGCAGGGTCAGCAATTCCTTCACCAGTTCGGGATCGACCGACGGGATGGCGATGCCGGCGGGCAGGGCGCCATCGACCCCGGCGATCCCCCAGGCCACGCCGGCCGCCGTGACGGAAGCCACGGTCGGGCGGAACCACAGCGCGGACCGGACTTGCAGGGCGAGGCCGCGCAGCTGGGTGAGCATGTCCGTTACTGCAACCGGATGGCGGCGGCCGTCTGCCGCGCCTGTGCCGCTTCAGCCGTCTCGCCGGACAGGTCGAGCGCATCGGCGTAGCGCAGCCAGCTATAGCGGCTGTGCGGCCTGATCTGGCTGCGTTGCGCCAGCAGCAGCCTAGCCAGCGGCGCGCGCCCGGCGCCCAGCGCGGCCTCAATGACGATCTGGTGGAAGATATCGCGCTGGGCGTGGCTGGCGCCGATTGCCTGCCAGTCATGGCGCAGCGGCAGCATCAGCGCCAGCGCGCGGTCGAAGCGCTTTTCGGCAAAAGCCAGGATCGCCTCCGAGATCGGCGCGGTCAGCGGCCCGGCGACCAGGGCGGCGCTGTTACCGCCCGGTGCTGCCCCGAAGGCGCGCAGCGAGGCCAGCAGCGTCTCGGCATCTGCCTTGCGGCCGGATTTCGCCAGCGCGATCATGAAATGCGTGTCGGTGAAGGCCAGCACATGGTCGTTCAGCCGCTTCGCCGCCACATCGCCCAGCAAGTCCCAGCGATTGCCGACATCGACGCCGCAGAATTCCAGCCGCAGCAGCAGCGAGGCGGCGTTCTGCACATCGAGGTAGAAGCCGTTCTCATCCACCTCCACCTCGGCATCGTACAGCGCCAGCACGCGGTCATATTCCCCGGCCTCCAGTGGGAACAGCGCGGTGTGCCACCAGATATGGTCCTTGAACGGGTTGCGGTCGCCCCAGCTTCCGGCTGGTTGGCTGAGCCAGGCCATGCCGTCCTTCAGCCGCCCCTGCATTTCCAGCACATGGGCCACGGCGTGAACCGACCACAGATCCTCCGGGTTGATCTCCACCGCCCGGCGGCCGACGCGCTCGGCCTCGGCATAGTCGCCGCTTTCCTCCAGCCCGAAGGACAGCATGCCCAGCACATTGCCGTAGCCCGGCATGTCCTCGTCCCAGGCCGGCAGTACGCCCGCCGGCAAGTCGCGCAGCGCCGCCGAGCGGCCGAGCCAGAAGCTGGCGAAATGATGCAGCCGCAGGGCCAGCACATCGGTGGGGTATTCGGCCAGCAACTGCTCCCACACCGCGCAGGCAGTCGCCGTGTCGCCCGCCGCCCAGGCCTCCAGTGCCGCCAGATGCAGCCGCTCGCGCGGGGTGATCGACGCCGCCCCGGCTTGGGCCCCGGCCTGGGCCTGCGCCAGCGCCTTGCGCGCCGCCGGCACTGTGGCGTTGGAGCCGATCAGCAGCATGAAATAGCCGCGCAGGATCAACCCCATGACGAAGCCCGGATCGGCCGCCAGCGCTTGCTTCAGCTTTTCGCCGCCGGACAGCCGGTATTCCAGATAGTCCTGGATCGCGCCATTGAAGGCGGCGGCCGCCTCGGCGCTGTCGGTGGTCAGGGCAAGGCCCCGTTCGTCCTGCTGCATTGCGATTCCTCGATTGCGCTTCTTGTTCGCAAGGGTGACCGCCCGCAGGCCGGGCTGTCCAGATATTTCAGGCGGTTAAGGTTGGCCTTGTCCCGGCTGGCCAGGGGTAGGGCCGGAAATCGAATTGTCGCCTTTACCGTATTCCCTCATGCTTGCACGAAACGGAGAAGCTGATGTTCGACGGGTTCGAGGAAGCCAGGGCGAGGGTGCCCGATGCCGAAATCCATTACCGGATCGGCGGCAGCGGGCCGCCCTTGCTGCTGCTGCACGGCTACCCGCAGACGCATCATATCTGGCACAAGGTTGCGCCCATGCTGGCGGAACGGTTCACGCTGGTGATGCCGGATCTGCGCGGCTATGGCCGCAGCCGGGGGCCGGCGCCCGACGCGGCGCATCTGCATTATTCCAAGCGGGCGATGGCGGCCGACATGGTTGCGCTGATGAGCGGCCTGGGGTTCAAGCGTTTCGGCCTTGCCGGGCATGACCGGGGCGGTCGTGTCGGCTACCGGCTGTGCCTGGATCATCCGCAGCGGGTGACGCGCTTCTGCCCCATCGACATCATCCCGACGCTGGATGCCTGGGAACGGATGGACGCCGACAAGGCGATCTCGACCTATCACTGGCAGTTCCTGGCGGTGCCTGCCCCGGTGCCGGAAAAGCTGATCGGAGCCGACCCGGATTTCTATTACAGCCATCTGCTGGATCGCTGGGCGGGGTATCGCGACCGGCTCGCCCCGGAAGCGGTGGCCGACTATCTGACGCAGTTCCACGATCCGGCCGTCATCGCCGCGACCTGCGCGGATTATCGCGCCGGAGCCTCGGTTGACCGCCGACACGATGCCGAGGACCGCGCCGCCGGCCGCGGGATCGTCTGCCCGGTGCTGGTGCTGTGGGGACGCGGTTACCTGGCGTCGAAGGCTGCCTCCCCGTCCGCGATCTGGCGCGACTGGGCCACGGAAGTCAGCGAGGTGGCGTTGGATTGCGGCCATTTCGTCGTCGAGGAGGAGCCGGAGAAGGCTGCCGCAGCGTTGGGCGAATTCTTCGCCTGACCGACCAATTCATGGCATCGTCCAAATGGGCCTGGCGCGTCGTTTCCGCTATTGTCGCCGGATCGTCAACCGGGAGCCAGGCCCATGTCGATTGTCACCAGCGTCGAGCAGTTGAACGCCCTGTATGGCGTGCCGTCGGATGCCTCCACGGTGAAGGAGGTGGACTGGATCACGCCGGACTACCGGGTCTTCATCGAGGCGTCGCCTTTCGTGGCGCTGGCGACCAGTGGGCCGGAAGGGCTGGATTGCTCGCCGCGCGGCGACAAGCCGGGATTCGTGCGCATCGCCGACGAACGCACGCTGATGATGCCCGACCGGCGCGGCAATAACCGCGTCGATTCGCTGAGCAACATCGTGCGCGACCCCCGCGTCGGGTTGCTGTTCCTGATTCCCGGTTCCGGCACCACGCTGCGGGTGAACGGGCGCGCGCAGCTCTCCATCGACGCCGATCTCTGCGCTAGCTTCGCGGTGGAGGAGAAAGCGCCCCGTTCGGTTATCGTCATCGCCGTCGAAACGGTCTATTTCCAGTGCGCCCGCGCCATCGCGCGCTCGGAGCTATGGAACCCGGAACGCCATGTCGATCCCGCAAACCTGCCGACGCCTGGCCGGATATTGGCGGCGCTCAGCGAGCAACGGGTCGGCGGCGAGGCTTATGACAAGGAATGGCCGACCCGGGCAAAGGCCAGCATGTGGTGATCAGTTCCGCATCTGCCGGGCCAGATCGCGCTCGATCAGATCGATATTCTTCAGGTTGGCCTTCCAGAACAGGTCGAATGCGTCGCCCAGCGCCGGTACCGCGCCAACCGTGACGTCGATGGCGACATTGCGCGCCATGCGCACCAGCGTGCGGCGGCTGACACCCATGCGGTAGGCTTCAAGCACGATATAGGCGGAAACCAAGCCGGTCGACACGTCGCCGACGCCGGGGATCAGCCCGACCAGCGAATCCAGGCCGAAACGCAGCGGCGTGCCGGGAATGCCGAAGCGCGCATCAAGCAGCCCGGCGATTCGCCGCAACCGGGCCAGCCGCTCCAGGCGGGTCGGCGCCCGCCTGAAGCCATCCGCGCCGCTATCGTAGCGCTCGGTCATTTCTTCGCGATGACCCAGACAGCATGCACGATGCCGGGGATGTAGCCCAGGATCGTCAGAATGATATTGATCCAGAAATGCTTGCCGATGCCGACCTGCAGGAACACGCCCAGCGGCGGCAGCAGAATGGCGATGATGATGCGGATGAGATCCATCTTCGTGTCGTTCCTTTTGCTCGTTTGCTTTCTTAAACGTCTCGGCCCCTGCTTTGATCCATCGGAGCCTCATGGGAGACATTTATGCATAACCATTTCTTAATGGATGGGGGCGCATAGAGCGGTCACAAGACAAATAATAGGGACCGACAATGTTTCTCAGGGGTATCCGTATAACCAATCTGCTGACCGGCCTGTTCGGTCTGCTGCTCGCCTTCCTGGTGGCTTTCTGCGCCAGCCAGATGATCGACGCCGTGTTCGAACAGCGCCAGGCCCAGCGCATGCTGACCGGCGCGGACGCAACGCGTGACGTTTTCACCGCCCTTCAGAATACCCGGCTTGAACGCGGCCCGGTAACCAGCGCCCTGCGTGCCGACGGACCGGCCTCTAGCGGCTTGCTGACCTCCATCGACAAGGTGCGCGGCCTGTCGGCCCCGGCCTCCGAGGCGGTTATCGAAGCCTGCGGCAAGGTGGATTGCGGGAAGGTCTCGGCATCGTCGCTGCGCGCCGCGCTGGATACGCTGGCCGGTCTGCGCAAGGAAGTCGATGCCGGGTTGCGCGCCGGCCTTGCCAACCGCCGCGCCGGCCTGGCCGACGATTGGCAGAAGAACGCGACCGTGATGGTCGATCTGCTGGAAGGCATCTCCGAGCATTTCGGGACCCAGATGCGCCTGGCCGACCCGGCCGGCGCGGAATTGATCGCCATCAAGGACGCCGCCTACCTGACCCGCGACGCGGTCGGGCTGGAGCGAGTCATCGTCGGCGACGCCATCGACGCCGGCAGCGTTACCGCCGACCAGCGGGCGAAGATGCTGGTCTATCGCGGCCAGGCGACCGCCGGCTGGTCCCAGGTTCAAAGCCTGACGGCGCGCGACGGCATGGAACCGCGGATCCTGTCGGCTTTGGCGGTGGCGAAGAAAAGCTTCATCGATACGCTGATCCCGGCGCGCGACCAGATCGACCAGGCGCTGGCGGCCGGCAAGCCATCCGCCGTCTCCAAGGCGGATTGGTCGCGCCTCAGCGTCGGCACGTTGGATGATATGGTCGGCCTCTCGACCTCTGCGCTCGATGTGCTGGCCGACCATGCGGCGAACCGCAACCAGGCGGCACAGATCAAGCTGGCGATCAATGCCGGCCTGCTGCTGCTGGCGCTGGCCATCGGCGCCGCCGGCCTTATGCTGGTACGCGGCCGGGTAACCCGGCCGATGGCCGGCATCACCCAGGCCATGCTGCGGGTCGCCGAGGGCGATCTTGAGGGCGAGATTCCCTATCGGGACCGCAAGGACGAAATCGGCGATCTGGCCGGCACGCTGGTGGTGTTCCGCGACAATGCGGAAGCCCGCCGGCGGATGGAGGCCGCTACCGCCGAGGAGCAGCGCAAGCGCGCTGAGCGCCAGCAAGCCGTCGAGGCCATGCTGGTGAGCTTCGACCGCAACGTCTCCGGCGTGCTGGAGGCCGTGGCCGCCGCTGCGACGGAGCTGGAGCGCACCGCCCAGAGCATGACCGATATCGCCCAGGTCGCCAGCGCGCAGGCGCAGGCCACCTCCGGTGCGGCACAGCAGACCTCGGCCAATGTGCAGACCGTGGCGGCGGCGACCGATGAGATGGCCGCCTCCACGGCGGAGATCGCGCGGCAGGTCGAGGAAAGCGCCAAGGTTGCCCGCCAGGCCTCCTCCGAGGCCGAGCAGACGGGCGGCATCGTGGAGAATCTATCCAACTCCGCCCGGCGCATCGGCGAGGTGGTGAATCTGATCAACGACATCGCCGAGCAGACCAATCTCCTGGCCTTGAACGCCACCATCGAGGCGGCGCGCGCCGGGGAAGCCGGCAAGGGTTTCGCGGTCGTGGCGTCGGAGGTGAAGAATCTGGCCAACCAGACCGCCAAGGCGACCGAGGATATCGTCGGCCAGATCGACGCCATGCAGGCAGCGACCAATTCGACGGTGCAGGCCATCGCTTCCATCGCCGCCGTGATCGCCCAGATAAACGAAATCTCCTCCACCATCTCGGCCGCCGTCGAGGAGCAGAACGCGACCACGACGGAGATCGCCCGTAATGTCCAGGAGGCGGCTTCGGCCACCGAGGGCGTGACCGGCAATATCGAGAAGGTCAGCGACGCCGCCGAGCAGACGGGCGCTGCCGGCACCCAGGTGCTGGGGGCTGCGCAGGAGCTTTCGGAAAAGTCGGAGCAGATGCGCCGCGAGATCGAGGCCTTCCTGGCCGATATCCGCGCCGCCTGATCGCGCTGGCGAAACGCCGGTCCCGTGATTTCTGCGGGACCGGCGTTGCCGTTTCCGCGACGATGATGCGCCGGCGAAGTCGCTATGGCATTCTACGTTCCGAATTTGGAACGGTGAGCCATGCAGGATCTGAACGACCTCTCCTATTTCGCGGCCGTGGTCGCCCATGGCGGCTTCGCGCCGGCCGGGCGGGCGCTGAAGGAGCCGAAATCGAAGCTGTCGCGCCGCGTCGCCCAGCTGGAGGCCAGCCTGGGTGTGCGGCTGATCGAGCGCTCGACCCGGCGCTTTCGCGTGACCGAGGTCGGCCAGGCCTTCTATGAACGCTGCCGCACCATCATGCTGGAGGTGGAGCAGGCCGAGGCCGTCGCCGCCGAGGCCCAGGGCGAGCCGCGCGGGCTGGTGCGCGTCAGCTGCCCGCCGGGACTGCTGGAATCGATCACCGGCATCTTTAGCGCCTATCTGCGGCGCTATCCCAAGGTGACGCTGCAATTGCTGGCGACCAACCGGCGGATCAACCTGATCGACGAGCGCGTCGATATCGCCTTTCGCGTCCGCTCCACGCTGGACAGCGATGCCGGCCTGACCATGCGCCGGCTGACCACCAGCCGGCAGATACTGGTCGCCAGCCCGGAGATCGCCGCCCGCGCCACCGACATGGCTCAGCTGGGCGCGCCGGGCGGGGTGCCGACGCTGAGCTACAATGAGGCGGCGCTGCACGATAGCTGGGTGCTGGCCAACGCTGCCGGCGAGACGCGCACGCTGAACCACGATCCGCGCTTCGTGTGCAGCGATTTCGGCGCCATGCGCGACGCCGCCGTGGCCGGGCTGGGGGTGACGCTGATGCCGAACCATTCGTGCTGGCCCTGGTTACAGAGCGGCGCTTTGGTGCAGGTCTTCCCGGAATGGTCGGCCCCGGAGGGCATCGTGCATCTGGTCTTCACCACAAAGCGCGGCCTGCCGCCGGCGGTGCGCGCGCTGATCGACCATATCGCCGAGGGCTTCCGCAGCGAGCGCCATGCCGCCCGCGAGGCCGGCGTGCCCGACCTGGCCCCACACCCGGCGCATGTGCATCCGCCGACGCCCCGGCCAAAGGATCTGGCCGCGAAAGATCTGGCGAACGACTGATGAGCGCTGAAACCGAAATGCAGGACGATTTGGACGAAGGGGAGGACGATGCCGCCGCCCTGCCGGCCGGCCTGAAGAACTACATCACGCCCGAGGGGCTGGAGCGGCTGAAGGCGGAGCTGAAGGATCTGCGCCAGATCGAGCGGCCGAAAGTGGTGGAGGTGGTGTCCTGGGCTGCCGGCAATGGCGACCGGTCGGAGAATGGCGATTATATCTATGGCAAGAAGCGGCTGCGCGAGATCGACCGCCGGCTGCGCTTCCTGGCCAAGCGCATCGAGATCGCGGTGCCGGTCGACCCGGCCTTGCAGACCAACCGCGACCAGGTGTTCTTCGGCGCCACCGTCACCTATTGCGACAGCCGGGACGCCGAACGCACGGTGCGCATCGTCGGCATCGACGAGGTCGATCACGACAAGGGCGAGATCAGCTGGATATCGCCGGTTGCCCGCGCCCTGCTGAAGGCCCGCATCGGCGATCTGGTGAAGCTGCGCACCCCGGCGGGGATGGAGGAGCTGGAGGTGCTGGCGATACGCTACGGGGCAGGGTGATCCCATTCCAGCCCCAGCTTCTCGGCCAGGCGGGCGGCGTTGGCGGGGGCGCGGACCTTCACGTCATTGTCGAAGTAAATGAAGACGTCATGGCCGGATTTGCGCGGTTTGCGCGCCGTCGTCACCCGTTCCGCGTCGCGCGGCTCCGAGCCCCGGGCCCAGCTGCCGGCCCGGCTGGCCCAGCGTTCCAGCGCTTCCTCGTCATAGCCGCTGACATACAGCTCCTTCGAGCCATGCAGCCGGCAATAGACGAAATCGGCGGTAACATCCATCAGCCGCGGCCAGTCCACCGTGTCGGCGCAGACCAGCGCCACCTTGTATCGGCGCAGCAGATCGATGAAGGCGGGGTCGCGGAAGCTCTCATGCCGGATTTCGACGGCGTGGCGCAGCGGCCGCGCGCCATCGGGGTCGAGCCAGGCGCGGCCCTGCATCCGCGCATCGTGCCGCCGGGCCAGCGCGGCCGCTTCGTCGGTGTCGTGCGGCAGCAGCGCCAGAAATGTCTCGAACAGATCGCGGTCGAACCGCAGGCTGGGCGGAAACTGCCACAGGATCGGCCCCAGTTTCGAACCCAGCCGCAACAGGCCGGAGGCGAGGAAATTCGCCAGCGGCGTCTCGATCTCGCGCAGCCGCCTGGTGTGGGTGATGTAGCGTGACGCCTTCACCGCGAAGACGAACCCTTCCGGCGTCTCGTCGCGCCAGCGCGCGAAGCTGTCGGGCTTTTGCAGGCCGTAAAAGGTGCCGTTGATCTCGATGCTGGAAAACCGGCTCGCCGCATAGGCCAGCTCCCGCCGCTGCACCAGCCCCTTGGGATAGAAGCCGCCCCGCCAGGGCGGATAAGTCCAGCCGGATATGCCGATGCGGATGGTGGCGGTGGATGACATGCGGTTCTCCTGAATGCAAAGGAAGAACCTGATGCCGCCACGCTGGTTCCACGCGACGGCGCGCTATTGAAGCCGATGATTGCCTGGCCGCGGCGAAAGCCGGCCCATCGAGCTTATTTGGGGGGATTTGCTCTCCTCCAGGCCGCCCGCCCTGAAAGTCCGTCGGCGCTTCTTGAGCGCCATGATGAACTTGAGGAAAAAGTCGGAACGGGAGTAGTCGGATTTGAGGTCAACGTGCCGCCGCAGGACGTCCCTCAATTCTCCACGAGATACTTTTTGGATTATCAGAAGCGACGGCACTAAAAATCGACTTTTCGATAGGCCACTGCCTGAAAGCGAAATCATACGACTAACTGATTGGCTAGCTAGGGGAAACGAACTGGTCCTTGCTGAATATAGGCCACGCTGCAGAGCTTCCCGCTATCCACTGGCGGCAACGTAACCTCGACAAACTCGGGCCAGACCAGCGTTCCACCTTGGTCGAATCGCTGCGATCTTCCCTTGAACGGCGAGCATAAAAATAGCCGCTCCTCAGCCTTGATGACCGAAAAGCGGTCGCGCTGATCGCTGAGAGACGGACGACAGCTATCCAATCTGTGCGTCCGAGAGCGGCACGTCCGCTCACGGCCACTTCTTGTTAGAATGGATATTTATCAATATCTTAACCTTGAATCCGGCATGAGGATAAGCTGCCCTCCGTTTTGCTTGTCTGCAGGATGCTCTCCCAAAAAAAAGAATGACAGCAGGACCGCCATACCTCTAAAGATCGACTAAAGGCGCCTCCATAAGAAGGCGCTGTAATGGGAGAAAAAGCGTGGCGGATTACATTCTCCAGGCCGAGGGCCTGACCAAGCAATTCAGCGGATTCACAGCTGTTTCCAATGTGTCCCTGTCCCTGGAGCGGGGCACGATCCATGCCCTGATCGGGCCGAACGGTGCGGGCAAGACGACCTGTTTCAACCTGTTGACCAAGTTCTTGAAGCCCAGCGCCGGCGAGATTCGGCTGAACGGGCGGGACATCACCGGCCTGTCGCCGGATGCGGTGGCTCGGCTCGGCATGGTGCGCTCCTTCCAGATATCGGCGGTGTTCCCGCAGCTCACCGTGCTGGAAAATGTGCGGCTCGCCGTGCAGCGCCGACGCGGTGGCTCCTTCGACTTCTGGCGCAGCAAGGGCTTGCTGCGCGATCTGGAGCCGCGTGCGATGGAACTGGTCGAGGCTGTCGGGCTGGGGGATGTGGCCGGCGTCACGGCTGAAGCGCTGTCCTATGGGCGCAAGCGCGCGCTGGAATTGGCAACCACCCTGGCGCTGGACCCGGAGATCATGCTGCTGGACGAGCCGATGGCCGGGATGGGGCATGAGGATATCGGGCGCATCACCGATTTGATCCGTACCGCGGCGCAGGGGCGCACAGTGCTGCTGGTCGAGCATAATCTGAACGTGGTGGCTAATCTGTGCGACCGCATAACAGTGCTGATGCGGGGCGAAATCCTGGCTGAAGGCGACTACGCCACGGTGTCCAAGGATCCGCGCGTCATCGAGGCCTATATCGGGGGTGCCGGCCATGCATGAAACCTTGCTCGAAACCCGCAATCTGCAAGCCTGGTACGGCCAGAGCCATGTGCTGCACGGTGTGGACATCACGGTGCGCAGCGGCGAGGTGGTCACGTTGTTGGGTCGTAACGGTGCAGGCAAATCCACTACGCTGAAGTCGATCATGGGCATGGTCCCCAAGCGCTCCGGCTCGATCCGCTTCGAGGAGAGCGAGACTATCGACCTCGCGTCGCACCGGATCGCCCGGCTGGGCATTGCCTATTGTCCGGAGGATCGCGGTATCTACGCCACGCTGAATGTGGAGGAGAACCTTCAGCTTCCGCCGGTGACCCGCCCCGGCGGCATGAGCGTGGAGGCAACGCTCGACTTGTTTCCTAATTTGCGCGAGCGGCTGAAAAGTCCGGGTATGAAGCTGTCCGGCGGCGAACAGCAGATGCTGGCGATCGGCCGCGCCCTGATGAGCCGGCCGCGCCTGCTGCTGCTCGACGAGCCGACCGAGGGGCTGGCGCCCGTGGTCGTGCAGCAAATCGGCGGCATCATCCGGCGGCTGAAATCGGAAGGCTTCACCATTTTGATGGTGGAGCAGAATGCCCGTTTTGCCGCGACCGTCGCCGACCGGCATTACGTCATGGAGCGCGGCCGGATCGTCGACGCCCTGAACAATGCCGATATCGAGCAGAATTTTGACCGCGTGGTCGCGCTGCTAGGCGTCTGATTCGCGGTCCGATTGCCGGCGCGTGCGGAAATGCGATGGCCGGAACCCGGTCATCCGCTTGAAGGTGTTGGAAAAGGCGAAGGGGTTGTTGTAGCCGACCCCGAGCGCGATTTCCTCGATCTTGGTCTGCGTCGTGGCGAGCTGGTGCGCGGCATGCTGGATGCGCAGATATGTCAGTTGCTGCATCGGGCTGCGCCCCAGGCTGGCCTGGCACAGGCGGCGCAGATGCTCGCCGCTGATATTGGCCAGACTGGCCAGGTCGCCGGCGGTCCACGGCCTGTCCAAATCCTGCTGCACGCTTTCCCACACTGACCGCAGCCGGTCCTCGCGCTGGAGCGGCTCCGCGAACCGGGTGATGTAATGCTCGATCAGGTCGATCCACAGCATGGCCGATCCTGAATCGGCCCGGGTCTCCACCTCGCGGTAAAGCCCTAGAATCGCGTGCCGCAACGGCTCTGCATCGAAGCGCGCCATCACCGGGGCGATGAATCCAATGGCCGAGCGCGGCGAACTCGGCATGTAGCGCACCCAGCAATATTGCCAGCGCCGCGAGGGGATGGCGTGAAAGGCATGCAGCACATGGGCGGGTGCCAGCGATACCATGCCGGCGCGGTGCGGCCGCCAACGGCCGTCCAGCAGGATACGCCCCTCACCGCCCAAAGTAGCATGGACATAGGTACCGGTGAGACGGGTTCTAACGATGCGGTATGGAGGGGCGGCATCGCCGACCCCGACATGGGAAATCTGCCGGCTCGCCAAGGCGTTACAGTCCTGGGCGCGTACAATAAGCTGCCGTGTATCTTCTCCGACGATGTGTGTTTCAGATAGGTTCTTGTGCAAACCAGCCATGGATCGCCGTTCTGTTCTGCCGGTAAAGTGGAAAGCAATAAATAAGAGCAAACGCTAACACTGGGAGAGAAACATGCGAAATAGTCTTCGATTGATGGCGGCTGCGTCCATGCTGGCATTTGGGGCCAGCGCGGCATCGGCCCAGATATCCAACGATGTGGTGCGTATCGGCGTTCTGGCGGATATGTCGGGCATCTATAGCGACCTGTCCGGCAAGGGCGCGGTCGAGGCGGTGAAGATGGCGGCCGAGGATTTCGGCGGCACCGTCCTGGGCAAGAAGATCGACGTGGTCTTCGCCGATCATCTGAACAAGGCGGATGTCGGCGCGGCCAAGGCGCGCGAATGGTTCGACACCGGCGGCGTGGACCTGATCAACGACCTCGCCAATTCCGGCGTGGCCCGTGCGGTTGCGGCGGTGGCCAAGGAGAAGAAGCGCCATATCGTCGTCAATGGCGCGTCCAACATGGGCATCACCAACGAACTGTGCTCGCCCTATGCCATTCATTATGCCTACGACGCCTATTCGCTGGCGCACGGCACCGGCAAGGCAGTGGTGGAACAGGGCGGCAAGACCTGGTTCTTCCTGACCGTCGATTTTGCCTTCGGCATCGGCCAGGAGGAGCAGGTTTCCAAGGTGGTGCGCGCCAATGGCGGACGGGTGGCCGGTGCAGCGCGCCATCCTCTGGCGACCACGGACTTCTCCTCCTATGTGCTGCAGGCTCAGGCCTCGAAGGCGGAGATTATCGGCATTGCCTCAACCGGTGCCGACGCGGTGAACGCGATCCGTGCGGCCGCCGAATTCGGCGCGACGAAGAACCAGAAGCTGGCCGCCCTGCTGCTCTGGATCGAGGATGTCCACGCCCTTGGCCTGCCGGCCGCGCAGGGGCTGTTGCTGACCAATGCCTGGTATTGGGACATGAATGACGAGACCCGCGCTTTCGCCAAGCGTTTCTTCGAGCGGGTCGGCAAGATGCCGAACATGGCGCAGGCAGCCGATTATTCCTCGACCATGTTCTATCTGAACGCGGTCAAAGCGGCCGGCACCGACGAGCCGGACGCGGTCTCCAAGAAGATGCGCGAGATGACGGTCAGCGACATGTTCACCAAGCAGGGCACGGTTCGCGCCGATGGCCGCTTCGTCCATGACATGTATCTTTGGCAGGTGAAGACCCCGGCGGAATCGAAGGCGCCCTGGGATTATCTGAAGCTGGCGGCGACGATCCCGGCGGAACAGGCCTTCCAGCCGCTCTCCGATAGCAAATGCGAGTTGGTCAAGAAATGATCGGTGCGACACCGGGCTGGCGTTACCTGCCAGCCCGGGACGTTTGCACGCTCGCCGAAGGCCGGCCTGCATCATGGCCGGCCTTCGGGCGGGACGAATGGATCGTCGGACGGAGACCGACCGGCTAATGGATATTTTTGGCATTCCGCACCAGGCCCTGCTGGGCCAGGTCATGCTCGGCCTCGTCAATGGCGCCTTCTATGCAGTGCTCAGCCTGGGGCTGGCGATTATCTTCGGCCTGCTGCGCATCGTGAATTTCGCTCACGGCGCCTTCTTCATGCTGGGCGCGTTCGTGGCCTTCCTGATCGGCCGCTATTTCGGCATCGGCTACTGGCCGGCGATGATAATGGGACCGCTGGTCGTCGGGCTGCTCGGCATTCTGTTCGAGCGTTTCGCTCTGCGCCGCTTGTACAAACTGGACCCGCTTTACGGCCTGTTCCTCACCTTCGGCCTGGTCCTGGTGCTGGAGGGCGGTTTCCGGGTGGCGATGGGATCGTCCGGACATCCCTTTGCCACCCCCGATTCCCTGCGCGGCGTTGTCAATCTGGGCTTCATGGTTCTGCCGGTCTATCGCGCTTTCGTCATCCTGGTGGCGGTCGTGGTCTGCGCCGGCACCTGGATCATCATCGAAAAGACGCGGATGGGGGCGTATCTGCGCGCCGCCACCGAGCGGCCTGACCTGACCCAGGCCTTCGGCATCAATGTACCGATCCTACTGACGCTTACCTACGGTGCCGGCGTGGCGTTGGCCGGTTTCGCGGGCGTGCTGGCAGCCCCCATCCAGCATGTGAACCCGTCCATGGGCTCCGACCTCGTCATCATCGTCTTCGCCATCGTCGTCATTGGCGGCTTGGGCTCCGTCCTTGGCTCGGCGCTGACCGGGCTTGGCCTCGGCGTGATAGAGGGGCTGGCAAAGGTCTATTACTCCGAGGCTTCTTCGACGGTCGTCTTCCTGGTGATGGCGCTGGTTCTGCTGCTGCGGCCATCCGGCCTGTTCGGGAGGGAGGAAAATTGATGTTCTCCCCTGCCCTGAAACGGGGCCTTCTTGTCGTGCTGCTGGCCGCCTTGCTAATCGCGCCCCTCATGCCGCACCTCATCTATCCGATCTTCCTGATGAAGATGATGTGCTTCGCGCTGTTCGCCTGCGCGTTCAACCTGCTGCTCGGTCATGCCGGCATTGTGTCCTTTGGCCATGCCGCTTTCTTCGGCGGCTCGGCCTACATCACCGGCTACGCCTTGCGCGACATGGGATGGTCGACGGAACTGGCGATCCTGGCCGGCGCGCTGTTCGCCGCGATCCTGGGCATCGTCATCGGCGCGCTGGCCATTCGCCGCCAGGGCATCTATCTGGCGATGATCACCCTGGCGCTGGCGCAGATGGTCTATTTCACCTTTCTCCAGGCGCCCTTCACGGGTGCGGAGGACGGCATGCAGCCAATCCCGCGCGGCAGCCTGCTGGGGTTCATCGACCTGTCCAGCGACACCAGGCTCTACTATCTCGTGCTAGCCTGCGTGGCGGGCGGCCTGTGGCTGGTCAATCGCATCGTGAACTCCCCTTTCGGCGAGGTGCTGCGCGCCATTCGCGAGCATGAGCCCCGCGCCCGGTCCATGGGCTATGCCGTCGATCGCTACAAGATCGTCGCCTTCGCACTCTCGGCCGGCCTGTCGGGATTGGCCGGGTCGCTGAAATGCGTGGTCTTCCGGCTGGCATCGCTGACCGATGTGCATTGGCACATGTCCGGTGACGTCATTCTGATGACGCTGCTGGGCGGTATGAACTCCGTCTTCGGCCCGGCTATTGGCGCGGTTCTGATCTCCCTGCTGCGCCACTATTTCGACGCGCTGGGCGCGTGGGTCACGGTGGTGGTCGGCCTCATCTTCATGCTCTGTGTCCTGGTTTTTCGCCGCGGAATCCTGGGCGAAATCAATCATCTGCTGTCCCGGCGCCCTGCGGCCCCCCACCCCCTCAAGGAAGAACAGAATGCCCAGATTTGAACGCTCCGCCATCCTTGAACGCTTCCGGGACATGATCCGCCGCGGCGACCCCATCGTCGGCGGCGGGGCGGGCACGGGCATCTCGGCGAAATGCGAGGAAGCCGGCGGCATCGACCTCATCATCGTCTATAATTCCGGGCGCTACCGCATGGCCGGGCGGGCGTCCTCGGCCGGGCTTCTGGCCTATGGCAACGCCAACGATATCGTGCGCGAGATGGCGGTCGAAATATTGCCGGTCTGCAAGACCACGCCGGTGATCGCCGGGGTGAACGGCACCGACCCCTTCATCATCATGCCGGTCTTCCTGAAGGAGCTGAAGGAGTTGGGCTTCTCTGGCGTACAGAACTTTCCGACCGTCGGCATCATCGACGGCACCTTCCGCGTCAGCCTGGAGGAAACCGGCATCAACTTCGCTAGCGAGATCGATATGATCCGCCAGGCTCATGAGCTGGACCTGCTGACCACGCCCTATGTCTTCTCCGCCGACGAGGCAGTGGAGATGGCGAAGGCGGGGGCTGACATCATCGTGCCGCATATGGGCGTGACGACCGGCGGCAGTATCGGCGCCACCACCTCGAAGACGCTGGAGCAGTCTGTGACGCTGATCGACGAATGGGCGGAAGCCGCGCGCAGTGTGCGCCGGGATGTCATCATCATCGCCCATGGCGGGCCGATCTCCTCGCCCGAGGATGTCGACTTCGTGCTGAGGAACAGCACGCATTGCAACGGATTCTATGGCGCCAGCAGCGTCGAGCGGCTGCCCGTCGAGACCGCTATCGTAAACCACATAAAAACCTTCAAGGGCTTGACCTCATTGAAGGAAAAGGGAGGAAACTGAAAATGGCAGGGGTCTATATCAGCGCCGTGATGGATATTCCGCTCGAGGAGGCGTGGGGCGTGCTGCGCGACTTCAACGCGCTGCCGGTCTATCACCCCTTCTTCTCGAAGAGCGAGATCGAGGATGGCAAGCCCTCCGACCAGATCGGCTGCGTGCGCAATTTCTTCACCCATGAGGGCGGGCACATCCGCGAGGAGCTGTTGACCCTGTCCGACCGCGAGCATGTCTGCGCCTACCGCATCCTGGAGGCGACGCTGCCGGTGCAGAATTATGTGGCGGAGATGCGCCTGAAGCCGATCACCGAGGGCAACAAATGCTTCGGCGAATGGTGGGCCGAATATGATGTGGCGGAGGCCGATGCGGTCAGCGTCCATCAGACCGTCAGCGACACGTTCCGCTTCGCCTTCGAGGGGGCGGTGAAGGTCGCCAATTCCCGCCGCAAGGCATAACCCGCCATGGCAGCTACCGGCACGGCCCCTGGCACGGCTTATGTCGTCGGCACCTTCGATACCAAGGCGGAGGAGCTGCTCTATGTCGCCGGGCTGCTGCGTGCGGCCGGGCTTTGGGTGGTCACAATCGATGTCGGCACGAAGACCGCTTCGGCTGAGGCCGATATCAGTGCGCAGGCTGTCGCCGCCTGCCATCCCGAAGGGGCCGATGCCGTGTTCGCGGCGGGCGACCGGGGGGCGGCCGTCACCGCGATGACGGAAGCGCTGCTGGGCCTTGTCGCCACGCGGCGGGATATCGGCGGCATGATCGGCCTGGGCGGTTCCGGCGGTACCTCGATCATCGCACCTACCCTGCGGGCGCTGCCCATCGGCGTGCCGAAGCTGATGGTCTCCACCCTGGCCGCCGGCGATGTCGGCCCGTTCGTCGGGGTGCATGACATCGCCATGATGTATCCGGTCACCGACATTGCCGGGCTGAACCGGCTGTCGCGGGTGATCCTGGCAAACGCCGCTCACGCGCTTGCCGGCATGATGACGCGGCCGGTGCCGCAACCGGCGGACAGCCGCCCGGCGCTGGGCTTCAGCATGTTCGGCGTCACCACCGCCTGCATCCAGCAGCTGACCGCGCGCCTGTCTGGCGATTATGAATGCCAGGTGTTCCACGCCAACGGCCCCGGCGGTCGGGCGCTGGAGGCCATCGCCGGTTCCGGCATGCTGCAGGGCATGGTCGATATCACCACGACCGAGGCAGCGGATCATCTGCTGGGCGGCGTCTGCACGGCGGGGCCGGAGCGATTCGACATTGTTGCCCGCACCGGCATTCCCTGGGTCGGCTCCTGCGGGGCGCTGGACATGGTGAATTTCTGGGCGCCGGAGACCATCCCGGAGCGCTATCGTGGCCGGCTGTTCCACGCCCATAACGCCAATGTCACGCTGATGCGCACCAATGCCGGGGAGCTGGAGCAAATCGCAGCCTGGATCTGCGGCAAGCTGAATGCTTCGTCCGGCCCGGTCAGGCTGCTGCTGCCGGAAGGTGGCGTCTCAGCCCTCGACGCGCCTGGGCAGAAATTCCACGATACCGACGCCGATGCCGCGCTGTTCGCGGCGTTCGAGCGGCATTTCGTGGCCAGCGCGGACCACCTTCTGGTCCGCGTGCCGCACCACATCAACGATCCGGGTTTCGTCGAGGCGGCGGAACGGCATGTGCGCGAGCTGATGTGATATCCGGCGGTACCGTGAAATCATGACCTGAGTCCCGACTTGCCTCCAGATTTTGGCAGAGTTCGTCATTGCGCGGAGCCCGGACGAACCCAAGCGTCTGCCAAGGTGCTCAAGGAGTATCGTGGCAATCATACTATATGGCGGCTATTACACGGGGGCGCCCCAAACCGGACAACCCGCTCCCGGCCCCCAAGATGCTGTCAGGGTGAGCTGAAAAGCGGGAGAGTTTTGCGCAAGCCGGAGATTACTATGACAGACACCCGGATGCTCCCAGCCAGTACGGCAGGCGAACCGTCTCAGGCTGTCCTGCCGCACTGGCCTTTGGTTCAGATTGCCTGACCGCCCGAAACCTCAATGCGCTGTGCGGTGACCCAGCGGTTGCTGTCGGAAAGCAGGCTCGCGACCATCGGACCGATGTCGTCAGGCAGGCCAACACGACCGAGTGCGGTCAGCCCGGCGAACTGGGCATTCAGATCGGGGTTGTCGCGCACGACGCCCCCACCGAAATCGGTCTCGATGGCGCCGGGAGCAACGGTGTTCACCGCAATGCCGCGTGGACCAAGCTCTTTCGCCATATAGCGGGTCAGCGTTTCAACCGCGCCCTTCGCCGCGGCATAGGCAGAGAAGCCGGAATAGGTAAAACGGGTCAGGCCCGTTGAGAAATTCACGATGCGTCCGCCATCAGCGATCAGGGGCAACAACGTCTGGGTCAGGAAGAATATCCCTTTAACATGCACGTCGAACAATCCGTCGAACTGCGCCTCGGTCGTCTCGCTGATCGGGGCGAATTCGCCATGACCTGCGTTGTTGATCAGATGGTCGAAGGTGGCGCTATTCCAGACCTCGCGCAGGCTATCGCGCAAAGTGTTGGCAAAGGCGGGAAAGCTCGCGATTTTCGACACATCAAGCTGGAGGGCGACAGCCTTGCGGCCCATGGCTTCGATTTCAGCCACGACTTCACCAGCTTGGGCGACATTGCCACGATAGGCCACGATGACATCGCCACCGTGGCGAGCGATTGACAGGGCGGTGTTTCTGCCAAGGCCGCGGTTGGCGCCGGTGACCAGTGCGATTTTGCTCATGTAATCTTCCTCATATTGTTCGGATGAGCAGAAGATAGGGCTAACAGGTCTGGCAGAGTTGCCTGTTCCTCGCGTGGTTTTGCCTGTTCTTACGAAATGCGAGGGTGGGGCTTGCAAAAGAGCCGGCATTCTTGCCTGATGCTGCAATGACGTTCCCGGTTGCCTTGCCGATGCATAGTCTTTTCGACCTCGTTCGCCGTCACGCGGATGCCCATTCCGACCGATCCGGCTTCGCCCCAACGCCGTTTCGTGGTCTTGGCGCGGTACGGGCGCTCTATCCGGGCGAATTACAGGTGACGGTGCAAAAGCCGTTGATTGCAATCTGCCTTCAGGGTCGCAAACGGGTGACCATAGGCACGAACAGCTTTGACTATGGCGCGGGCGAGGCGTTGGTCATCACTGCCGATGTTCCGACCATCAGCCAGATTCTCGAAGCCAGCCCCGCTGCCCCTTATTATGCGCTGGCGCTGGAACTCGACGCACCGCTGTTGCGATCGCTGACCGTCGAGGCCGATCTGCGTCCTATCGATACCGCCCCGATCCGGGTGGAGCCGGCTGACACCGATGTGATGGATGCCGCGCTGAGATTGTTGCGGCTAATGGAACGGCCCGCCGCTTTGTCGGTTCTGGGCGAGGCGCTGCTGCGCGAGATGCATTACTGGCTGCTGACAGGGGAACACGGCGCTGCGATCCGGTCTCTTGGCAGAGCCGATACTCACGCCCATCGCATCGCCCGGGCGGTGTCGCTGATCCGTCAGAACTATGCCAGTACGTTGCGTATCGGGAATCTGGCGGCTGTGGCGGGGATGAGTGAATCTTCCTTCCATCAGCACTTCAGAGCCGTCACAACGCTCTCGCCGCTACAGTTTCAGAAGCAATTGCGACTAATCGAAGCGCGGCGGCTGATGCTCATGGATAGCCAAGGGATTGCCCATGCTGCTCATCTGGTCGGCTATGAAAGCGTGCCGCAGTTCACTCGGGATTACGCGCGCCTGTTCGGCACACCACCCGGACGTGACATTCGTGAGGCGAGACTAAGTGTATGAGTTAGCACGTCGCCTGCTTGGTCTCGCCTCAGGATTGCATCAACGCTATTGGGCTGTGAATGGCTGCAATCCGCGTGCCTCAGCCTCGCCCTACGCCCGCTCCGACATTTTCATCACCAGCTGTATTTCAGCGTCGCATAGACCGTTCGCCCGACGCCCCAATAACAGCCGGTGGCGGACAGGCAGGTCGCCACATACTCCTTGTCGAACAGATTGCTGACATCGAGCGCCAGCTGCATCCCCTTCAGCGAGGGTTTCAGCAGGCTCAGATTGTAGCGGATGCCGGCATCGACCAGGGTATAGCCGGGAACATCGTAGTTATTCGTGTTGTCCCCATAGGTCTGGCCGATATAGCGCGCGCCGGCGCCGAAGCCGAGGCCGTGCAGCGCGCCCGCTGGCATTTCGTAGTCGAGCCAGGCCCCCGCCTGATGCTCCGGCACGAAGGCTAGACGGTTGCCCTGGGTGTTGATGCCCGACGCATTGGCATTGGCGCTGGTGATCTCGCTATCCGTATAAGCGTAGGAGGCAATCAGCGACAGGCCGCCGGTCAGCTGTGCCTTGCCTTCCAGCTCCAGGCCGCGCATCCGCACTTCGCCGGTCTGGGTGTTGAAGCGGCTGTTGGACGGGTCCGGCGTCAGCACATTCTGCTGTGTCAGCTGATAGGCGGACAGGGTGATGAAGCTGCGCCCGCCCGTGGGCTGGTATTTGACGCCGATCTCGAACTGCTCGCCTTCCATCGGGTCGAACGGGCTGCCGCTGCTGTCGGTGCCGCTGGTGGGCTGGAACGAGGTGGAATAGCTGGCATAGGGCGCCAGGCCATTGTCGAAAGTATAGACCGCGCCGACCCGGCCGGTGAAGGCCCGGTCATCCTGGGCCGCGCCCGTGTTGGACGTCGCGGTCTGGGTGCGGGTGTCCGTATCGGCCCAGTCATACCGGCCGCCCAGCACCAGGGTCATCTGGTCGATCTTCATCTGGTCCTGCACGTACAGGCCAAGCTGGCGGCGTTCCTGATCAATCCGCATGGCCGTCGGCGGGCGGCTGACAGCCGTGCCATAGGTCGGATTATATGCGTTGAACGGGGGCGACAGCATGGTCAGCTGCGATTCCTCGAAAGTGCTGTCCTCGTAGGAATAGTCGAAGCCGATCAGCGTCTTGTGGGCCACGCTGCCGGTTTGGAACTCGGCGATTGCCTGATTGTCCACGGTGAGCAGCTGCGCGCTTTCCGGGAAGGCCCAGGCATAGCGGCCGAGCGCTGCAGGGTCGCAGGGCGAGGTCGCACAGAAGGCCTGCACGCGCTGGCTGTCGGTATCGACATCGCCATAGCGCAAATTCTGGCGCAGCGACCAGGTGTCGTCGATGCGATGGTCCAGCTCATAGCCGGCGAACCATTGCTCGTTGTTGAAATGGTCGTAGCCCGGCTCGCCGACAAATGTCTCACGCGGCAGCAGGCCCTGGCTGCCCGGATACAGCGTGCCGACCGCAGGCAGGGCGGGTGCGCCGCCGCCACCCGCTGCGTCAATTTCCTGATATTCACCAAAGAAGGTGATCTTGGTGTCGCGGCCCTCCTATCGTGTTCCCCTCAGGCGCGGGGATGAACCGCTGGTGCGAATGTTTTCCACTTCTACGCAGCCGTATTCTCTCACCATGAGGCTGGAGTTTCCCTCGGCCGTGCCGCCGCCCATGCCTGGTAATGCGGCGCCAGCTCTGCCGGCAAGGCCTGCTCGAATGCGGCATCGAGAGGATAATGCGGCATGGCGAGCTGTATGGCATCGAGCAGCGCCAGACCCAGCTTGCGGTCCTTGGACTTCTTCAGCGGGTTCCGGCTCGGCTTTTCCGACATCCGGAGCTTCTGCTGGGCAAGGGCGATGGGAAAATAAAGGCGAAGTAAAGACTATTATAAAATAATATGAAAAACAAAGGCTTGCGAGAAACTGGCGGAGGGGGAGGGATTCGAACCCTCGGTACGCTTGCACGCACAACGGTTTTCGAGACCGTCCCATTCAACCACTCTGGCACCCCTCCGAAGGATCGCCGTGGGACGAGCGGGTGATGTCTAGCGGCGTGCGGTCGAGATTGCAAGCGTGCGATAAACGCCGTGTTTAATCTCCGGGGGCGATGGGGCGCAAAGCGGTGGCGCGAAGCGGCGGCCTGGGGCGATTCCGGCGTTGACATCGCTTCGCCCGTAAGTATAGTCGCGCCTCCACATGGGGGGCTGCCTCCCGTGTGGCGTTCCATTGCGCGCGGGACGGCCGGTCTTTCGCGGGGAGTGCTTCCCTGATGAAGTCGGTGACTGCCGCGGGCGGCGGGAACGACCACGGAATTCATTGTAGCAGGCGGTTAGTCTCATGTTCGCAGTCATCAAGACCGGCGGTAAGCAATATAAGGTCGCCAAGGACGACGTGATCCTCGTCGAGAAGCTGATCGGCGAGGCCGGCGTTTCGGTGTCGTTCGAAGAGGTGCTCATGGTCGGCGCCGAGGGCGACCTGACCGTCGGCGCGCCGATGGTCGCCGGCGCCAGCGTGGCCGCCACGATCGTCGAGCAGACCCGCGGCGACAAGGTGATCATCTTCAAGAAGAAGCGCCGCAAGAATCATCGCCGCAAGAACGGCCATCGCCAGGATCTGACGGTCCTGCGCATCACCGACATCCTGGCCGCCGGCGGCAAGTCCAAGGCGAAGAAGGCTGCGCCTGCGGCCGAGACGAAGGAGTAACCATCCATGGCACATAAGAAAGCGGGCGGCTCCTCGCGCAACGGGCGCGACTCCGCGGGCCGCCGCCTCGGCGTGAAGAAGTTCGGCGGCGAGCAGGTGATCCCGGGCAACATCCTGGTTCGCCAGCGCGGCACCAAGTTCCATCCGGGGGCGAATGTCGGCATCGGCAAGGACCACACGCTGTTCGCGCTGGTTCCCGGCGAGGTGAAGTTCGCGCGCAAGGCGAACGCACGCACCTACGTCTCGATCCTCCCGGTGGCGGTGGCGGCGGAATAATCCACCCACCATTCCGGGCTAGAGTTTACGAGAAGGGGAATGGGCAGCCATTCCCCTTTTTGCCGTTCAAGGCGCTGAAAAATGAAGTTTCTCGACGAAGCGAAAATCTATCTGAAGAGCGGTGACGGCGGGCCGGGATCGGTCTCGTTCCGGCGCGAGAAATTCATCGAATATGGCGGCCCGGACGGCGGCAATGGCGGGCGCGGGGGCGATGTGATCCTGGAGGCGGTCGAGGGGCTGAACACGCTGATCGACTATCGCTACCAGCAGCACTTCAAGGCCAAGAACGGCATGCACGGCATGGGCAAGAACCGCACCGGCTCTGACGGCAACGACGTCGTGCTGAAGCTGCCGGTCGGCACCCAGATTTTCGACGAGGAGAAGGACGAGCTGATCGCCGACCTGACCGAGGTCGGCCAGCGCATCGTGCTGATGAAGGGCGGCGATGGCGGCCTGGGCAACGCGCATTACAAGACCTCCACCAACCAGGCTCCGCGCAAGCACACGCCGGGCTGGCCGGGGCAGGAGCTGTGGGTCTGGCTGCGCTTGAAGCTGATCGCCGATGCCGGGCTGGTGGGGTTGCCCAATGCCGGCAAATCGACCTTTCTGTCCGTGGTCTCGGCCGCGCGCCCGAAGATCGCCGATTACCCCTTCACCACCCTATGGCCGCAGCTCGGCGTGGTCGAGCGCGACGGCGAGGCCTTCGTGGTGGCGGATATTCCCGGATTGATCGAGGGCGCGCATGAGGGGGCCGGGCTCGGCACCCGCTTCCTGGGCCATGTCGAGCGCACCGGCGTGCTGCTGCACCTGATCGACGGCACCCAGGACGATCCGGTGAAGGCCTACCGGACGATCCGCAAGGAGCTGAAGCTCTACGCCGCCAGCCTTGCGGCGAAGCGCGAGATCGTGGCGCTGAACAAGGTCGACGCGATGGACCCGGCCGATGTGAAGGAAAAGCTGAAGAAGCTGAAGCGCGCGGCGAAGACCGAGGTGTTCCCGATCTCCGGCGTGACCGGCGAGGGCGTCGATACGGTGCTGCGCACGCTGCGCCCGGTGATCCGCGACTATCGCGCCGCCGAGAAAAAGGCGGATATGGAAGCCGCCGGGATTTATCAGGAGAAGGACTGGCAGCCATGAGCAGCGCGGTCGATCTCGACGGATCGGCGGATTTATCGCTGGGCACCGCCCGGCGGCTGGTGGTGAAGATCGGCTCCGCCCTGCTGGTCGACGACCGCAGCGGCCAGATCCGGCAGGATTGGCTGCGCGCGCTGGCCGAAGATGTGGCTGAACTGCGCGGCCAGGGCATCGAGGTTGTGCTGGTCTCCTCGGGCGCCATCGCGGTCGGCCGGCGGCATCTGGGGCTGACCGGCAAGGCCATCGCGCTGGAGGAGAAGCAGGCCGCCGCCGCGACCGGGCAGATCAAGCTGGCGCACGCTTATCAGGATGCGCTGGCGCCTTACGACATCACCGTGGCGCAGGTGCTGCTGACGCTGGAGGATACCGAGGTGCGCCGCCGGCACCTGAATGCGCGCGGCACCATCGGCACGTTGCTGCGGCTGGGCGCGGTGCCGGTGATCAACGAGAACGACACGGTCACCACCACGGAAATCCGCTTCGGCGACAATGACCGGCTGGCCGCTCGCGTGGCCCAGATGATCTCCGCCGACACGCTGGTGCTGTTGTCGGATATCGATGGGCTGTACACCGCCGATCCGCGCAAGGACAAGGATGCCCGGCATCTGCCGGTGGTCGAGCAGGTGACGCCGGAAATCGAGGCGATGGGCGGCGAGGCGGCGACCGGCTATTCGTCGGGCGGCATGGTGACCAAGCTGGCGGCGGCGAAGATCGCCATCGGCGCCGGCTGCCGCATGGCGATCGCCCATGGCAAGGCGCTGCATTCGCTGCGCAAGCTGGGCGAGGGCGCGCGCTGCACCTGGTTCCTGCCCTCGGCCGAGCCGCGCACCGCGCGCAAGCGCTGGATCGGCGGCCATCTCAGCACGGCGGGCGCGCTGCTGGTCGATGCCGGTGCCGCCGGCGCGCTGGGGGCGGGCAAGAGCCTGCTGCCGGCTGGCGTGCGTACGGTGGAGGGCGATTTCCAGCGCGGCGACGCGGTTCTGGTGGTGGGGCCGGACGGTCAGGTGCTGGGGCGCGGGCTTAGCGCCTATTCCTCGGAGGATGCGCGGCGCATCGCCGGTCACAAAAGCCGTGAAATAGAAGCCATTCTTGGCTACCGTGGTCGCGATGAAATCATCCATCGCGACGATCTGGTCCTGAACTAGGCGCATCGCGATGGAGGCGGGAGAATACAAGGTGGCTACGGCAACCAAGAAGGCGCTGACGAGTGAGGAAGCCGCCGCGCTGACCATGCAGCGTATCGGCGTCGCCGCGCGCGCCGCCGCGGCCGAGCTGGCGTTGACCGCGCCCGAAACCAAGAGTCGCGCCCTGCTCCTGGCGGCGCAGTCGGTGCGCGATGCTGGGGACGCGATCCAGGAGGCCAATGAGAGCGACATGCAGGCCGGCGAGGCGAAGGGCCTGACCCGCGCCCTGCTCGACCGGCTGATGCTGAACGACGAGCGCATCGAGGCAATGGCCGAGGGGCTGGAGGCTGTGGCGGCGCTGCCCGACCCGGTCGGGCGCGTGCTGGCGCAGTGGGACCGCCCGAACGGTCTGAAGATCGCCCGGCTGGCGGTGCCGCTGGGCGTCATCGGCATCATTTACGAATCCCGGCCCAATGTGACCGCCGATGCCGGCGGGCTGTGCCTGAAGGCCGGCAATGCGGCGATCCTGCGCGGCGGGTCGGAGAGCTTCCATTCCTCCACCGCCATCATCCAGGCGCTGCGCCAGGGCATCGCCGCCGCCGGCCTGCCGGAAGCCGCGATCCAGCCGATGCCCAGCACCGACCGCGCGCTGGTCGGCGAGATGCTGCGCGCCGCCGGGGTGATCGACGTGATCGTGCCGCGCGGCGGACGCGGGTTGATCGAGCGGGTGATGAATGAAAGCCGCGTGCCGGTCATGGCGCATCTAGACGGTCTGTGCCACGTCTATGTCGATGGCGAGGCCGATGCGAAGAAGGCCCGCAACATCGTGTTCAACTCGAAGATGCGGCGGCCCGGCGTTTGCGGCGCGGCGGAAACCTTGCTGGTCGATGCCCGCGCCATGGCGGGCATGCTGCCGGCGATCCTGAACGATCTGATCACCGAGGGGTGCGAGGTGCGCGGCGATCCGGCGGTCTGCGGGCTCGACCCGCGCGTGCTGCCGGCGACCGAGGCGGATTGGTCGACCGAATATCTCGACGCCATCATCTCGGTGAAGATCGTGAATGGTGTTGAAGGGGCCATCCGCCACATCAATGGCTATGGCTCGCACCATACCGACAGCATCGTGACCGAGAACCAGGAAACGGCCGACCGTTTCCTGGCCGGCATCGACAGCGCCATCGTGCTGCACAACGCCTCCACCCAATTCGCCGATGGCGGCGAGTTCGGCATGGGGGCGGAGATCGGCATCTCCACCGGCAAGCTGCATGCGCGCGGCCCGGTCGGAGCGGAGCAGCTGACCAGCTATAAATATGTCGTGCGTGGCACGGGACAGGTCCGACCCTGACCAGCTTTCGCCCGTCGCCGCTCTTCCCGGCCAATCGCGTGGCGCCGACCGGATCGCTTGTCCCGGACCGGCGACGGCTGCGCGTCGGGCTGATGGGCGGTTCCTTCAACCCGGCGCATGAGGGGCATCGGCATATCGCCCTGCTGGCGCTGCACCGGCTGGCGCTGCACGAGGTGTGGTGGCTGGTGACTCCGCAGAATCCGCTGAAGCCGGTAGCCGGCATGGCGCCCTTCGCCGAGCGTCTGGCCGGCGCGCGGGAGGTGGCCTCGCATTCGCGCATCCGGCCGTCCGATCTGGAGACCCGGCTGGGCACCCGTTTTACCGCCGACACGCTGCTGGCGCTTCGCCGCCGCTACCCGACTTTCCGCTTCGTCTGGGTCATGGGGGCGGATTGTTTGCCGGAATTTTCGCGTTGGCATCGCTGGAAGACGATCTTTGATACCGTTCCAGTTGCGGTATTCGACCGTCCTTCCTATTCTTTAGGGGCAATGTCCAGCGTCGCCGCCAGGCATTTCGCGAAAAACCGGGTTCCGGCCCGGGCGGCGGCGACATTGACGATGCGAACACCGCCGGCCTGGGCATTCCTGCACACGCGGCGGCATACCCTCTCGGCGACCCGAATCCGGCATGAAGCCGCATCGGGCGCGCGGGCGGGCCAACGAATGCGAGGATGATGGAAGGAAAGCGCACCCGTAAGCTTGCTCCCAAGCTTGCACACCAGGAGTCGAAGCAGTGGCTCGACCTCGTGGTTAAATCCTTGGATGACGACAAGGCAGAGGATGTCATCGTCATCGACCTCGCCGGTAAGTCCAGCTTCGCCGATTACATGGTCATCGCCTCGGGTCGTTCGACCCGTCAGGTGTCGGCCATTGCCGACCATCTGATGGAACGGTTGAAGGCGGCGGGCATTGGCTCGGTGGCGGCGGAAGGCATGACCCAGGGCGACTGGGTGCTGATCGATGGTGGGGACGTGGTCGTGCACCTGTTCCGCCCGGAGGTCCGCGCCTTCTACAATCTGGAGAAGATGTGGGGGCTGGAGCTGCCGGCGTCGGCGGCAGTCAGCACCATCGCCGTCACCGCCTGACGGCCTGGGAGCAATCCCTTGCGCATTACCATCGCAGCCGTCGGGCGGGCGAAGCCGGGCGTGCTGCGCGATCTGTACGAGCTGTATACGGGCCGGCTGCGCTGGCCCGTTTCGCTTAAGGAGGTCGAGCCGAAGGGCCGCCTGTCCGGCCCCGAGCTGGCGGCGAAGGAGGCCGAGCTGCTGCTGGCCGCCGTGCCGGCCGGGGCGCGGGTCATCGCGCTTGACGAGCGCGGCCGGGAATTCGACAGTCCCGGCTTCGCCGCGCTGATCGGTGGCTGGCGCGACGAGGCGGTGGCCGATATCGCCTTGCTGATCGGCGGGGCGGACGGCCATGACGACAGCGTACGCCGGCGCGCCGACCTGCTGCTGGCCTTTGGCCGCGCCACCTGGCCGCATATGCTGGTGCGCGGCATGCTCGCCGAACAGCTCTACCGCGCCCAGCAGATATTGGCGGGGCATCCTTACCACCGGGAGTGAAGCGACCGCAAAATCGCCGGATTTGCTTGGCTTAAGTTCGAGCGAATCCCTGTCTTTGTTCCCTATTTGCGCCTATATTCACGTTATGAACGATATGATTGCTGCCAAATCCGCCCTGCCGTTCGAGAAGCCGAAGGGACCGGTGGTCCTGTGTATCCTGGATGGCTGGGGCTACCGCACCGAGCCGGAGAATAACGGCATCGCCCAGGCGAATACGCCGAACTGGAACCGGCTGCTGGCGAGTTGCCCGCGCTCGCTGCTGGATGCCTCCGAGCTGCATGTCGGCCTGCCCGTTGGCCAGATGGGCAATTCCGAGGTCGGGCATATGAATCTCGGCGCCGGCCGCAAGGTGATGCAGGATCTGCCGCGCATCGATCTGGCGATCCAGGATGGCAGCCTGGCGCAGGCGCCGGAGATCGCGCAGCTTGTCGCCAAGCTGAAGGCCAGCGGCGGCGCGTGCCACCTGCTGGGGCTGTTGTCGCCCGGCGGCGTGCATTCCCACCAGGATCACATGGCCGCATTGGCGCGCATCCTGGCGGCCCAGGGCATCGCGGTGAAGGTGCACGCCTTTCTGGACGGGCGCGACACGCCGCCCAAGGCGGCCAGGGAATATATGGCGCGCTTCCTGGCCGATATCGGCGACGCTGCGACGGTGGCGACCGTTACCGGCCGATTCTTCGCCATGGACCGCGATAATCGCTGGGAGCGTGTGACGCAGGCCTATGAGGTGATCGTCAATGGCGCCGGTAAGGCGGCGTTGGACGCCCTGAGCGCTGTCACGGCTGCTTATGAGGCAGGGGAGACGGACGAGTTCGTCAGCCCCACGGCGATCGGCGCCTATGCCGGCATGCAGGATGGAGACGGCCTGCTGGTGGCGAATTTCCGCGCCGACCGGGCGCGCGAAATCCTGACCGCGTTGGTCGATCCGGCCTTCGACAAATTCCCGCGTTCTCGGCTGGTGCGTTTCGCCGGCACGCTGGGCATGGTGGAATATTCCACCGCGCTGGCGTCGTTCATGCCCTGCCTGTTCCCATCGACGGAGCTGGCGAATGTGCTGGGCAAAGTGGTCGCCGATGCCGGCATGACCCAGCTGCGCATTGCCGAGACCGAGAAATATGCCCATGTCACCTTCTTCCTGAATGGCGGCAAGGAGACGGAGTTTCCCGGCGAGAACCGCATCCTGGTGCCGTCGCCGAAGGTGAAGACCTACGATCTCCAGCCGGAGATGTCGGCCCCGGAAGTGACCGACAAGCTGGAGGCCGCGATCCTGTCCGGCCAGTACGATCTGATCGTGGTGAATTACGCCAATGGCGACATGGTCGGCCATACCGGCATCATGGCGGCGGCGATCAAGGCGGCCGAGACCATCGACGGCGCGCTGGGCCGGCTGGAAGCGGCGATCAAGCAGGCCGGCGGCGTCATGCTGGTGACCGCCGACCACGGCAATATCGAGATGATGGAAGATCCCGGCACGCATGAGGCGCATACCGCGCACACGCTGAACAGGGTGCCGGCCATCCTGGTGAACGGTCCCGCCGGCGCTGTCGGCCTGGCCGATGGAATCCTGGCCGATGTCGCGCCGACGCTGCTGCAATTGCTCGGCGTGCCGCAGCCCGAGGAGATGACCGGCCGGTCGCTCATCCGTATGGAGGCGGGGGCGTCTGCCGCCAAGGCGGAGGCTCGTGCCACGGCCTGAGCGCGCGCCGATGCTTCGCGCCCTCCGTGCTGGGGCGGCGCTGGGGCTGGTTCTGACCGCATCGCTCGCGGCCGGCATTGCCTATGCCCAGACGCCGGTCCCGCTGGTCCCGCCGCCCGACGGCAAGCTGAAGGCGCTGGAACAGGCGCTGGAGCGCGAGGAGAAGCGCAAGCAGGCGCTGGAACGCCAGGCCGAGCAATTGCGCGGCGAGGCGGAGCGGCTGCGCGACGATTCCATCAAGGTCGCCAAATCGATCCAGGAGCGGGAGGCAGTGCTGACCCGCGTCGAGGCCTCGTTGCGCGAATTACAGGCCGAGGCACGGCGCAAGCAGGCCGCCCTGCGCGGGCGCGAGGGCGATGTGGTGATGCTGCTGGGCGCGCTGGAGCGGCTGTCCCGTCGGCCGCCGGAAGCGCTGATCGCGCAGCCCACCGCGCCGGTCGATACGGTGCGCGGCGCCATGCTGCTGCGCGCGGCGCTGCCGAGCGTGCAGGAATCGGCCGACGACCTGCGCCAGGAGCTGGAGGATATGGCGGCCCTGCGCCGCGAGATCGAGGCGGAACGCCGCCGGCTGGCCAACGCCACGCAATCCATGGAGGCGGAGCGCAAGCGGCTGGAGAATTTGGCCGCCAGCCGGCGCAAGCTGGTCGGCCGCACCGAGGCGGAACGCGAGCGGCTCGATACCGCCGTCTCCCGCATGTCGGCCTCGGCCGCCGATATGCGGGAATTGCTGCGGCAGATCGAGATTGAGCGCGAGGCCCAGCGCAAGGCGGAGGAAGAGCGCCGCCGCCAGGAAGAGGCGCGCCGCATCGCCGACGCCAAGCGCGCGGAGGAGGAGGCCAGGCGGCTGGCGCAATTGCCGCGCCCCCAGGCCAAGCCGAACGCGGAGCCCAGCCGCCAGGTCGCCAGCCTGCCGCCGCCGCGCCGGGTTGCGCCCAGCGTCTCGCCCAGCGGCCCGCCCTCGGGCCAGCAGCGCTCCATCGAGCGGGCGAAGGGCAGCTTGATGCTGCCGGTGCAGGGCAAGGTCGCCCATGCCTATGGCGAGCGCGGGGAGACCGGCCCGCTGCGGGGTTTGCGCATCGAGGCGCGCGATCAATCGGTGGTGATCGCCCCGTTCGATGGCCAAGTGGTCTATGCCGGCCGTTTTCGCGGCTATGGGCAAATCTTGATCATCGAACATGGCGATGGATATCATACGTTGTTAGCGGGTTTGGGGCGGATCGACAGCGCCGCCGGTCAGTATGTGCTGGCGGGCGAACCGGTCGGAGCGATGAGCGGCGAGGGCGGCGGATCGCCTGAGCTTTATGTTGAATTGCGCCGCAATGGCGAGCCGATAAATCCGCTGCCGTGGCTGGCAGCCAGTGGCAACAGGACAAGTGGATGAAGTATTTTTCTCGCAAAGCAGTCGCCGGCGCCGTCGCCCTGATCGCGGTTTCCGGCGTTGCCCTCGGCTCGTTGCACGCACAGCAGAACGGCCAGCGGTCGGAGACTTACCGCCAGCTTAACCTGTTCGGCGAAGTGTTCGAGCGTGTGCGCTCCGACTATGTCGAGGAGGTCGGCGACGAGAAGCTGATCGAAACCGCGATCAACGGCATGTTGAGCTCGCTCGACCCGCATTCCGGCTATCTGACCGCCAAATCCTACCAGGACATGCAGGTGCAGACCCGCGGCGAGTTCGGCGGGCTGGGCATCGAGGTGACGATGGAGCAGGGGCTGGTGAAGGTCGTCTCGCCGATCGACGACACGCCGGCCTTCCGCGCCGGCCTGCAGCCCGGCGATTTCATCGTGGCGCTGGATGGCGAGCAGGTGATGGGCCTGACGCTGGGCGAGGCGGTGGAGAAGATGCGCGGCCGCGTCGGCAGCGAGATCAAGCTGACCATCCGGCGTGGCATCGCCGAACCGTTCGATGTGTCGCTGAAGCGCGACGTGATTCGCATCCAGTCTGTGCGCAGCAAGCTGTTCGACAACGCGGCCTATATCCGCGTGACCACCTTCAACGAGCAGACCATGACCGGGCTGGAACGCGCCCTGGCCGATGTGAAGCAGCAGAAGGGCAAGGATCTGAACGGCATCGTGCTCGATTTGCGCAATAATCCGGGCGGTCTGCTGGACCAGGCGATTGCCGTTTCCGACGCCTTCCTGGATAAGGGCGAGATCGTCTCCACCCGCGGCCGGCGCGAGGAAGACGGCCAGCGCTTCAACGCCAAGGCGGGCGACCTGGCCGAAGGGCTGCCGGTCGTCGTGCTGGTCAATGGCGGCTCCGCCTCGGCGTCGGAAATCGTCGCCGGTGCGTTGCAGGATCATGGCCGCGCCATCGTGCTGGGCACCAAATCCTTCGGCAAGGGCTCGGTGCAGACCATTATTCCGCTGCCCGGTCATGGCGCGATGCGGCTGACCACGGCGCGCTACTATACCCCGTCGGGCCGGTCGATCCAGGCCGTCGGCATCGAGCCGGACATCAATGTTCCCGCCGCGCGCATCGACGTGATCGACGAAGGCCGCCGGCGCAGCGAGGCCGATCTGCGCGGCGCGCTGTCGAATGACACCACGCCGCAGCCGAAGGCCGATCCGAAGGCAACGCCGCCGGCCGCCCCGGGGGGCGATACCGCGCCGGGCAATCAGCCGCCCGCTCCGCAGAAGGGCACGCCGCAGGCAGCGCCCGGCGAAACGGAAGCACCGGTGCTGGGCGAGGCGAATGACTACCAGCTCATCCGGGCGGTCGATCTGTTGCGTGGGCTGGCCCTGTTCAATAAGCGTGCGGTGAATTGAGCTGAAGCTTCCCAGGGTGAAATTTCCCTCCTTCAAGGGCCGTCGGGCAAAAGGTGCGGCGGATGGCGGTTTCGACGACGATCCGCCACCCTTCGAGGAGCAGGAAGACGAACCGGAAGCGGTTCGCGAACCCCTAGGCGCGCCCGTCGCCACGGCCGACCGCAAGGGCGGCATTGGCGGGGTTCTGCTGGGGCCGCTGGGCCAGGGACTGGTTCTGCTGCTGCTGATCGGCGGGTTGGGGGCTCTGGGCTTCTGGCTGGCCAGCAATGGGGCGGCGACGGCCTCCAAGCGGGCTTTGCTGACGCCGCGCGCCACCTTCTCCTTCCTGCCGCCGGCGCAGCAACAGCAGCAGGCGGCCCCGCCGCCGGCCGCCACCCCGGCTCCGGCCGAGCCACAGACGGCTTCTCCGCCGCCAGCACCGGCCGCTCCGGCGCCGCAAGCGGCAACCCCCCAGGCTCCGTCACAGGCCCCATCCCAGCCACCGCAGGCCGCACCCGCGCCTGCTCCAGCTCCCACCCCCGCGCCGCGCCGCCAGGTCGCGCTGGCGCACGATCCTGCCCTGGTCGAGAACACGCCCTACGGTCTGTTGCCGAAGATCGGGGCGGAAGGGCAGCAGCCCTGGCGCGCCTATGCCCATGCTTTTCCGGCGGCGGAGCAGCGGCCGCGCATCGCGCTGATCATCAACGGCCTCGGCCTGTCCGGCGCGGCGACCGAAGCGGCGATCCAGGATCTGCCCGCCCCGGTCACGCTGGCCTTTACCCCCTATGCCGGGCGGCTCGGCGAATGGATATCCATGGCCCGCGCCGCCGGCCATGAGGTGTTGCTGAGCATGCCGATGGAGCCAACCGGCTTCCCGCAGAGCGACCCCGGCCCGCACACGCTGCTGACCAGCCTCAGCCCGGTCGAGAATCTGGATCGGATGGAATGGGCGATGGGCCGTTTCACCGGCTATGTCGGCGTGGTGGATTTCCTTGGCTCGCGCTTCACCACGGACGAGCGCGCGCTGCTGCCGGTGCTGAAGGCGGTGAAGGAGCGCGGTCTGATGTTCGTCGACAGCAAAAGCTCCTCCTCCAGCCTGGCGGCGCAGATCGCCGGCAGCATCGACCTGCCGCACGCGGTGAATACGCGCTTTATCGACAATGAGGCCAGCCGGGGCTATATCGACAAATCGCTGGAGGAGCTGGAGCGTGTGGCGCGGCGCGGCGGCTCCGCCGTCGGCATCGGCTATGCCTATCCGGTGACGCTGGAACGGGTGAAGGCCTGGGCCGCCACCCTGCCGGGCAAGGGGCTGGTGCTGGCTCCCATCACGGCGACCACGACCCGCCAGGCGCCGCGCGGCTAGTTTCGGAAGGAAGAACGAGTGGACGACAGGCTGTACCGCCCCGGCGTGGGTTTCATGCTGATCAATCGCGACGGCCGTGTCTTCGTGGCGCGTCGCCTGGATATGCCCAGCGAGGCCTGGCAGATGCCGCAGGGCGGCATCGACGAGGGCGAGGACCCGGCCGTCGCCCTGTTCCGCGAGATGCGCGAGGAGATTGGCACCGACAAGGCCGAGATCGTCGCCGAGAGCGACGATTGGTACCGCTACGATCTGCCCGAGGATCTGCGGTCGAAACTATGGGGCGGCCGCTATATCGGCCAGCGGCAGAAATGGTACGCGCTGCAATTCCTGGGGAGCGATTCCGACATCAACATCGCCACCGAGGAACCGGAATTCATGGACTGGAAATGGGTGCCTTCCGCCCAGGTGCCGGAACTGATCGTCCCCTTCAAACGCGATTTGTACCGCAGCGTCATCGGCCATCTGACCGCCAAGCTGCCGCCGCGCTTCGTGCTGGCGTAAGCCGGCTAAGCCGCCGCCTTCTCGGCCTGGGCGGCCTTGCGGGTGATGAGCCACCAGGCGATGCGGTTAACCGCGCGGTTCAGCGGGCCGTTGGGCTTCAGGCCGACGGCCTTGAACATCATCGCCATGCCACGCTCGACATGGTGCGGCCGGTAATAGCGGAAGGCGCGCTGCTGGTAGGCCTGGCAACAGCGGTCGCGGTCATACGCGCCGCCCTGGCCATTGTCGTTCGCGGCGTAATAGGCGAAGGCCAGCTCGTCATCCTCGCTCTCGGCGACGCGGCTGGCGGCAATCGCGAAGCGGCGCAGCACGCCCAGCTTCTCGATCTCCTGGTAGCGCTTCAGGTGGCTGTAGAACAGCTTGTAATGCCGCAACTCGTCGGCGGCGATACGCTGGCAGATATCCTTCAGCACCGGCTCGTCGGTCGAATCGGCAAGCGCGCTGTAGTAGGAGCTGGTGCCGATCTCCACCACGCAGCGCGCCACAAGCTCGCCCGACAGCGAGCCGCGCACCGACCGGTCGGCGTCCATCGGCAGCTTGATGGTGTCGGCGAAGCGCTTGAAGCTGCTCTCGAAGTCGAAAGTGGGATCGGCCATCTCGGCCCAGCGGCGCAGCGCTACGCCATGCTGCACCTCTTCCAGCGCCCAGCTTCGGGCGACGGCCTTGAAGGCTTCGTCATCGTGGAAGACGTTGCACAGATAGTCGCCATAAACGCCGCCATTATGTTCGACCATGCTGGCGGCCTTAACGATCGAGACGATCTCGGGATCGATCTTGCCGGGCTCGAAGCGCGCCCAGTCGATATCGTCTAGCGTCCAATGTGCCATGATTGGCTATGCTCCGTTTGTTGCTTGGCGCAACGCACGGCGCCCCCTCCTCGTTTTCGGTACTATCCGGTCGTTTTCGACCTTTTCTTATTTAGTCGGCCGACAGAGGAACGCAAACCCTTTGTGACAGTTTCGCGCATTCATATCCCAACGCTATGGGCCAATGAGCCGTTCCAAAAACAACGGGGTCCCGAAGGACCCCGTTTTTCTTCCCAGCGTGCGCCTGAGCGATCAATGTCCGGTTTCGAGCGCCCGGATCATCGCGTTTGTCACATCGATCTTTTCCTGCAAGGCGGCCTTCTCGGCATCCGTCTTGGCAGCCTGAAGATCTTCCTTCTGGTCCTTCAGGCGCTGCTCGATGGCGGCGCGGTCCAGCTCGGCCAGCGGGATGGCCTCGTCGGCCAGCACGGTGCAGCGATCCTCGGTCACTTCGGCGAAGCCGCCGGCGACGAAGATGCGCTCCTTGATCTGGCCGCCCTCATAGATCTGGATGACGCCCGGGATCAAAGTGGAGATCAGCGGGGCGTGGCGCGGCAGAACGCCGAAATAGCCTTCGGCGCCCGGCACGACCACCATCTCCACCGGCTGCGATATCAGCAGCTTCTCCGGCGAGACCAGCTCGAAATTCGTGGTTTCGGCCATTTGTCAGGCTTCTCCCGTCAGCGAAAGGGCGCGTGGAAGCGGGGCGGCGTTAAGCCGCTTCCGCCGCCATCTTCTTGGCCTTGGCAACCGCTTCCTCGATGGTGCCGACCATGTAGAAGGCCTGCTCCGGAAGGTCGTCATAGGCACCCGCGCAGATGTCCTTGAAGGCCTTGATGGTGTCTTCCAGGCCGACCAGCACGCCCGGCGTGCCGGTGAACACTTCCGCGACATGGAAGGGCTGCGACAGGAAGCGCTGGATCTTGCGGGCGCGGGCGACGACCAGCTTGTCGTCCTCCGACAGCTCGTCCATGCCCAGAATGGCGATGATGTCCTGCAGCGACTTGTAGGTCTGCAGGATGCGCTGCACTTCGCGGGCCACCGTGTAGTGCTCCTCGCCGATCACGCGCGGATCGAGGATGCGGCTGTTGGAGTCGAGCGGATCGACGGCCGGGTAGATGCCCAGCTCGGCAATCTGGCGAGACAGCACGGTGGTGGCGTCCAGATGGGCGAAGGAGGTGGCCGGCGCCGGGTCGGTCAGGTCGTCGGCCGGCACGTAGATGGCCTGCACAGAGGTGATCGAGCCCTTCTTGGTCGAGGTGATGCGCTCCTGCAACGCACCCATGTCGGTGCCCAGGGTCGGCTGATAGCCCACCGCGGACGGGATGCGGCCCAGCAGCGCCGACACTTCCGAACCCGCCTGGGTGAAGCGGAAGATGTTGTCGACGAAGAACAGAACGTCCTGGCCTTCCTCGTCGCGGAAATATTCCGCCTGGGTCAGGCCGGTCAGTGCGACGCGGGCGCGGGCACCCGGCGGCTCGTTCATCTGGCCGTAGACCAGCGACACTTTGGAGCCTTCGCCCTCAAGCTTGATAACGCCCGATTCCATCATCTCGTGATAGAGGTCGTTACCCTCTCGGGTGCGCTCGCCGACGCCGGCGAACACGGACACGCCACCATGCGCCTTCGCGACGTTGTTGATCAGCTCCATGATCAGCACGGTCTTGCCGACGCCGGCACCGCCGAACAGGCCGATCTTGCCGCCCTTGGAGTAGGGGGCCAGCAGGTCGATGACCTTGATGCCGGTGATGAGCTGCTCGGTCTCGGTCGCCTGGTCGACGAAGGCCGGGGCCTGGCGATGGATCGGCATCCGCATCTTGGCGCTGACCGGACCGCGCTCGTCGACCGGCTCGCCGATCACGTTCATGATGCGGCCCAGCGTCTCCGGGCCAACCGGCACGGAGATCGAATCGCCGGTATCGACCGCTTCCTGGCCGCGGACCAGACCGTCCGTGGTGTCCATGGCGATGGTGCGGACGGTGCTTTCGCCCAGATGCTGGGCCACTTCCAGCACCAGGGTGCTGTCGCCCAGCTTCACATGCAGCGCGTTCAGGATGGCCGGCAGGTCGCCGTCGAACTGAACGTCGACGACGGCGCCGATCACCTGGGTAATCTTGCCAACGAGATTTTTCTTCGCCATGGCCTACTCCACTCTTTCAATCCGTATTGCCGCGCCTGCGGTTTAAAGCGCTTCCGCACCGGAGATGATCTCGATCAGCTCCTTGGTGATGTTCGCCTGGCGCTGGCGGTTATAGGTCTGCGACAGCTTGTTGATCATGTCGCCGGCATTGCGGGTCGCGCTGTCCATCGCGGACATGCGCGCACCCTGCTCGCCTGCGGCGTTCTCAAGCAGCGTCTTGTAGATCTGGATCGCCAGATTCTGCGGCAACAACGCCTCCAGAATGCTCTCCTCGTCCGGCTCGAACTCGTAGAGAGCCTGCGGGCCGGTCTTATCGTCCGCCTTCTGCTCGGCGGTGATCTCCGGCAGGGCGACGGGGATCAGCTGCTGCGCGGTCGGGATCTGCGCCATGGCGGACCGGAACCGGGCATAGAAGATCGTCGCGACATCGAACTCGCCGGCTTCGAACATTTCGGCGACCCGCACCGAAATGCCGCTGGCGTCGGCGAAGGTCAGCCGCTTCTGGCCGGCGAAGCTGACCATGTCGACGATCTTGTCGCGGAATTCGCGGCGCAGCGAATCGCGGCCCTTACGGCCGACGCACAGAATCTTCACGGTCTTGCCGTCGGCCAGCAGCCGGCGGATGTGAAGCCGGGCCGCCTTTACGATATTGGCGTTGAAACCGCCGCACAGGCCGCGATCGGCGGTGGCGACGATCACCAGATGCACATCGTCCTTGCCGGTGCCGGAGACCAGCTTGGGCGCGCCGGACGCGCCCTGCAGCCGGCCGGCCACCGAGGCCAGCATCCGCTCCATGCGTTCGGCGTAGGGGCGGGCGGCTTCCGCCTGCTCCTGCGCGCGACGCAGCTTCGCGGCCGCGACCATCTTCATCGCCGAGGTGATCTTCCTCGTCGACTGGACGCTTTTGATCCGGTTTCTTAGGTCCTTGAGGCTGGGCATCCGCTCTCGCCTTGGTTGCTACCGGGAAAGATCGAGGATCAGGCGAAGCTCTTGGAGTAAGTCTCCAAGAGATCCTTCAGCTTGCCCTCGATCTCGGCGGTCAGCTGCTGCTCCTTGCGGATGGCGGCCAGGATGTCCGAGCCGCGGCCACGCAGCTCAGCCAGCAGGCCGGCCTCGTACTTGTTCACCTGGTCGACCGGCACCTTGTCGAGATAGCCCTTCACGCCGGCATAGATCACCGCGACCTGCTCTTCGACCGGCAGCGGGCTGTATTGCGGCTGCTTCAGCAACTGCGTCAGGCGCGAACCGCGGGCCAGCAGGCGCTGGGTCGAGGCGTCGAGGTCGGAGGCGAACTGTGCGAACGCTTCCATCTCGCGATACTGCGCCAGCTCCAGCTTGATCGAGCCGGCGACCTGCTTCATCGCCTTGATCTGCGCGGCGGAACCGACGCGCGACACGGAGATGCCGACGTTCACCGCCGGGCGGATGCCCTTATAGAACAGGCCGGTCTCCAGGAAGATCTGGCCGTCGGTGATGGAAATCACGTTGGTCGGAATGTAGGCCGACACGTCGCCCGCCTGGGTTTCGATGACCGGCAGCGCCGTCAGCGAGCCCGAACCATGATCCGCGTTCATCTTCGCGGCGCGCTCCAGCAGGCGCGAATGCAAATAGAACACGTCGCCCGGGAAAGCCTCGCGGCCTGGCGGGCGGCGCAGCAGCAGCGACATCTGGCGGTAGGCGGTCGCCTGCTTCGACAGATCGTCATAGATGATCAGCGCGTGCATGCCGTTGTCGCGGAAGAACTCGCCCATCGCGCAAGCGGTGTAGGGGGCGAGGAACTGCAGCGGGGCCGGCTCGGAGGCGGTGGCGGCCACGACGATGGAATATTCCATCGCGCCGTAATCCTCCAGCGTCTTCACGATCTGCGCGACGGTCGAGCGCTTCTGCCCGACCGCGACGTAGATGCAATAGAGCTTCTTCGACTCGTCGTCGCCCTTGTTGACGTTCGCCTGGTTGATGATGGCATCGATGGCGACGGCGGTCTTGCCGGTCTGGCGGTCGCCGATGATCAGCTCGCGCTGGCCACGACCGACCGGGATCAGGCTGTCGATGGCCTTCAGGCCGGTCTGCACCGGCTCATGCACGGAGCGGCGCGGGATGATGCCCGGGGCCTTCACCTCGACGCGGGTGCGGTTCACGTCCTTCAGCGGGCCCTTGCCGTCGATCGGGTTGCCCAGCGCATCGACCACGCGGCCCAGCAGGCCCTTGCCCACCGGCGCGTCGACGATGGTGCCGGTGCGCTTGACGGTGTCGCCTTCCTTAATGTCGCGGTCGTCGCCGAAAATCACGATACCGACATTGTCGGTTTCGAGGTTCAGCGCCATGCCACGGATGCCGTTCGGGAATTCGACCATCTCGCCGGCCTGGACCTTGTCCAGACCGTAGACACGGGCGATGCCGTCACCGACCGACAGAACGGTGCCGACTTCCGCCACTTCGGCTTCGGAACCGAAATTGGCGATCTGTTCCTTCAGAATGGAAGAAATCTCAGCGGCGCGGATGTCCATCAAGCAGTCCCTTTCATCGCGAGCTGCAGCCGCTGCAGTTTGCTGCGCAGCGAACTATCGATCATACGTGATCCAACCTTGACGATCAGCCCGCCGATGAGGGCAGGCTCGACCTTCGTTTCAATGGCGACCTTGGTGCCGATCGCCTGTTTCAGCGCATCCGTGAGCGCCTTTTCCTGCGTCTTGGTGAGCGCCTTGGCGGAGGTGACCTCCGCCGTGACCTCGCCGCGACGGCGGGCAAGTTCGTTCAGGAATGCGTCGATGATGTTGTTCAGGGCGAACAGGCGGCGGTTATTCGCCACCGTGCCCAGGAATTTGCGGGTCAGCGCGTTAGCGCCGGCCTTGTCCATGACCGCATCCATTGCCTTGGCCTGCTGCTCGCGGCCGAGGATGGGCGAGCGGATTAGGCGGACCAGATCGTCGGATTCGACGAGAAGCTGGCGCAGCGCGCGCAAATCCTCGGCGACGTCGTCCAGTGCCTTGCTGCTGTCCGCGAGTTCATAGAGCGCCGTCGCATAGCGCTGAGCGATCGCTGACAGGCCTTGCGTCCCTTTCGCCAACTGGGGGCTCCCACTTTAGATGCGGCTGACCGAATTCGCTGTCGCATATCCGCCGAAAACCCTTGCCGAGGCTGGGATTATCGGCGCAATACGAGCCTATCGGGAAGGCGTGACCCCCCGAAGGCCGGGCGTTGTCTAACATAGTCGTATAGGGTGTGCAAGCCGTAGCGGCGCAGGGGAACGGCGCATTTCCGCAAAGGTTCCAACCATCCCCGAAATCGGCCCGAAAGGCCGCTTACAGGAAGCTGTACGGATCGACATCGACCTGCACGCGCACGCTGGCGGGAACCTCCACCTGGGCGAGCCAGCGACGCAGGACGGGCTGGATGGCGATGGCTTTCGCGGTCTTCAGCAACAGGCGGCAGCGATGGCGGCCGCGCAGGATCGAGAAGGGAGCAGGGGCGGGGCCGAGGACGCGCACCCCCTCCTCGCGCGGGGCAGTGCGGCCCAGGCGCAGCGCCACAGCCTCCACCAGCCGCTGGTCGGCGCCGGAGACGATCAGCCCGGCCAGCCTTCCATAGGGCGGCATGCCGGCGCGGCGGCGGTCGTCGGCCTCGGCCTCCAGGAACCGGTCGCGGTCGCCCTCGACCAGCGCTTTCAGCACCTTGTGGTCGGGATCGTAGGTTTGCAGCAGCACCCGGCCGGGATGCTCGGCGCGGCCGGCGCGGCCGGCGACCTGGTGCAATATCTGATAAGTCCGCTCCGCCGCGCGCAGATCGCCGCCCATCAGGCCCAGATCGGCGTCGATCACGCCGACCAGCGTCAGCAGCGGGAAATGATGGCCTTTGGCGACGAGCTGCGTGCCGATCAAGATGTCGACCTCGCGCTCGCGCACGCTGCGCAGCAGCTCGCCGACGGCGGCGGGGCCGGCCAGCGTGTCGCTGGCGACTACGGCGAAGCGCGCCTCGGGGAAGGTATGCAGCACCTCCTCGGCGATGCGCTCCACGCCGGGGCCGACTGCCTTGAAGCCATCCGTGCTCTGGCAACTCGGGCATTCGCTGGGCAGCCGGGCGGTATAGCCGCACTGGTGGCATTGCAGCCGGCCGGCCAGCCGATGCTCGACCAGCCAGGCCGTGCAGTTCGGGCAGCCCAGCCGGTGGCCGCAGGAGCCGCACAGCGTCAGCGGCGCATAGCCCCGGCGGTTCAGGAACAGCACCGCCTGCTCGCCGGCTTCCAGCGTGCCGCGCATCGCCTCGACCAGCGGCGGCGATAGCCAGCGACCCGGCGCCGGGCGGTGGGCGCGCATGTCGATGGCCTGGATCATCGGCAGGGCGGCGCCGGCGAAGCGGTCCGGCAGCGTGACCTTGGCGTAGCGCCCGGCCTCCACATTCGCCACCGTCTCCAGCGATGGGGTGGCGGAGACCAGCACGATGGGAATCTCCCCCAGATGCGCGCGCACCACCGCCATGTCGCGGGCATTGTAGGTGACGCCTTCCTCCTGCTTGAAGGCGGGCTCATGTTCCTCGTCGACCACGATCAGGCCGAGATCGGGGAAGGGCAGGAACAGGGCCGAGCGCGCGCCGACCACCACCCCGGCCTTGCCTTCCGATACGGCGCGCCAGCCATCGCGGCGCTGCGCCTGGGTCAGCTCCGAATGCCATTCCAGCGGGCGGCAGCCGAACCGGGCCTCGAAGCGCTCCAGCCAATGCGGGGTCAGCGCGATTTCCGGCAGCAGCACCAGCACTTGCCGGTTGTCCCGCAAGGCGGCGGCGATGGCCTCGAAATACACCTCGGTCTTGCCGGAACCGGTGACGCCATCCAGCAGCGTTGCCGAATAGCCGCCGCCGATTCCCCCGCTCAAGGCCTCGGCGGCGCTCCGCTGATCGTCCGACAGATCGGGACCGGGCAGCGCGGGATCGGGAACCGGCGGGCGAAGGGACGGGGGCAGCAGCACGGTCGCCAGCGCGCCGGCCTCGGCCAGCCCCTTCACCACGCCTGAGGAGACGCCGGCTTCCCGCGCGATGTCGCCGGCGGGCAATGGCGGCAGGTCGCGCAGCAGGGTCAACACCCGGCGGCGCGCGGCGCTCGGGCGCAGCCCTTCAATGTCGAAACCCTCGGCCAGGCGGTAGGCGACGACCGGCTTGGCCGGCTCCAGCGCCGCCGGCACGCTCATCGCCATGCGCAGCACCTGGCCGGGGGCGGCCAGAGTATAGGCGGCGACCCAGCTCACGAAGCGGCGCAGCACCGTGGACATCGGCGGCGCGTCGAGCCGGCCGACCACATCCTTCAGCCGGGCCTCGGCAATATCGCCGCTGCCGCCCAGCGCCCAGACCACGCCCAGCATCTGCCGGCGGCCCAGCGGCACGATGACGAAATCGCCCTCCGCGAGGTCCAGCCCCTCGGGCACGCGGTAATCGTAGCCCTCGCCGATCGGCAGCGGCAGCAGAACGGTGACGCGCGCAAGCGTCGCGTTTTTGTCATGTTGCGTTGCGGCGGCGGCGCTGGCTGTTTTATCCGTCATGGGGTAGGTTTAGCGATGAGCGGGATCGAGGGCGAGCGTTCCTCGATCCCATGTCGTATTCGGATAATGCAAGGACCGTTTTCCTCGATGAAATTCTTCGTCGATACCGCCGATGTTGCCGAGATCCGCGAACTCGCGGGCAGCGGCCTGCTGGACGGCGTGACCACCAACCCCTCCCTGATCGCCAAGAGTGGCCGCAAGATGGCCGATGTGATTGCGGAAATCTGCGCCGTCGTTCCCGGCCCCGTCAGCGCCGAGGTTACGGCGACCGAATCCGAGGGCATGCTGAAGGAAGGCCGCTACCTCGCCAAGATCGCCGACAATGTCGTGGTGAAGCTGCCGCTGACCCCGGAAGGGCTGAAGGCCTGCAAGGCGCTGACCGACGAGGGCACGCAGACCAACGTCACACTGTGCTTCTCCGCCGCCCAGGCGATCCTTGCGGCGAAGGCCGGCGCTACCTATGTCTCGCCCTTCGTCGGCCGGCTCGACGATATCGGCCAGGACGGCATGGAGCTGATCGCCGATATCGTGCAGATCTACGCCAACTATCCGGCCTTCACGACCGAGGTGCTGGTCGCCTCGATCCGCAATCCGGTGCATGTGGTCGATGCCGCGAAGCTAGGCGCCGATGTCTGCACCGTGCCGCCCTCGACCCTGCGCCAGCTGTTCAACCATCCGCTGACCGACAAGGGCCTGGCCGCTTTCCTGGCCGATTGGCAGAAGACCGGCCAGTCCATCCTGTAACCCGAAAGACGCGCGCATGACCGAAGACAGCCGCATCGTCCGCACGCCGAACCCGCCCGCCGCGGCGGGTACGCCGTCGGCCAAGCGTTCGGTCACCGCCGCCGATGTCGAGCAGTATCTGCGGCGCCACCCCGATTTCCTGGTCAAGCATGCGAACCTGGCCGAAGTGCTGGCGCCGCCGACGCGCGACAATGGCGACGGGGTGGTGGACCTGCAATATTTCCTGGTCCACCGGCTGCGCGGCGAGTTGAGCGGCCTGAAGGAACAGCAGCAGAATCTGATCGGCACCATCCGCGCCAACACGGCAAATCAGGCGCGGGTTTACGAAGCGGTGCTGGCGATGCTGAACGCCACCAGCTTCGAGCATTTCATCGAGATTGTGACCAGCGACCTGGCGATCATCCTGGATGTCGACGCGGTGGCGCTGTGCGTCGAGACCAACGGCTTCCTGGATGCCGGCGACCGCATGGCCGGCGTGCGCATCCTGGCGAACGGGCGCATCGACGGGTTGCTGGGCGACGGGCGTGACGTGATGCTGGGCGAGGTGATGCTGGGCGACGCCGATATCTTCGGCGGCGCGGCGACCCTGGTGCAGTCGCAGGCGATGAGCCGGCTGCGTTTCTCGCCCAAGGCCCCGCACGGGCTGCTGGTGTTCGGCTCCCGCCGGGAGGACACTTTCCATCCTGGGCTGGGGACCGAACTGCTGATGTTCCTGTCCCGCGCGCTGGAAAGCTGTGTGCGGCGATGGCTCGACCTGCCGGCGGATTGAGCGTTCCCGATCAGGCGGCCCCCGATCTTCGGGCCGCCATCCTGGACTGGCACCGCTGGCTATCGGAGGAGCGGCAAAGCTCCTCCCATACTGTCGAGGCTTATGGCCGCGATCTTTCCGTCTTTATCGACTTCATGGCCGGGCATCTTGGCGGGGCGATGTCGCTGGCCGACCTTGAGCACCTGAAGGCGGCCGATTTCCGCGCCTATCTGGCGGGGCGCGCGGGCGAGGCCTATGCCCGAAGCTCCACCGCGCGGGCTTTTTCCGTGGTGCGCAGCTTCTTCCGTTTCTTGGAGCGGCACGGCAAGATCGCCAACGCCGCGATCCATTCCGTGCGCACGCCGAAACTGCCGCACGCCGTGCCCAAGGCGTTGAGCGAGGAGGAGGCGGACCGGCTGGTCGACGGCACCGACATCGCCGCCGCCACCGAGGCCGAACCCTGGGTGCTGGCCCGCGACGCCGCGCTGATCACGCTGCTCTATGGCTGCGGCCTGCGCATCGGCGAGGCGCTGGCGCTGAGCCGGGGAGACGCCCCTTCCGGCGATCTGATGCGGGTGACCGGCAAGGGCAACAAGCAGCGCGTGGTGCCGGTGCTGCCGGCGGTGCGCGACTCGATCGCCGGCTATCTGGCGCTCTGCCCGCATGCCGGGGATGCACGCACGCCGCTGTTTCTCGGCGTGCGTGGCGGGGCGCTTAATCCGCGCCTCGTCCAGGGGCTGATGCAGAAGCTCCGCGCCGCGCTCGATTTACCCGACAGCGCCACGCCGCACGCCCTGCGCCACAGCTTCGCGACGCATCTGCTCGCCGGCGGGGGCGATCTGCGTGCAATCCAGGAATTGCTCGGCCACGCCTCGCTCTCCACCACCCAGCGCTATACCGATGTGGATTCGGCCAAGCTGCTTGCCGTTCACCGTGCCGCGCATCCCCGGGCCGGGCGGTAACGCAAAAGCCCCGGCCTGGGGCCGGGGCTTCGCGGAATCTCTCAAGATCGGTCCTGGTCAGACGATCTCGACCAATTCGATATCGAAGGTGAGATCCTTGCCAGCCAGCGGATGGTTGGCGTCGAGCGTCACCGACTGGTCTGACACGGACGTGACCGTCAGCAGCAGCGGCTGGCTGTTCGGGCCCTGCGCCTGAAGCTGCAGGCCTTCCTGGAAATCGATGTCCTGCGGCAGGGAAACGCGCTCGATCTCCTGCACGAGGTCGGGACGGTGCGTGCCATAAGCGTCTTCGGCCGGTACGGTGACCGTGCGACTCTCGCCCGGCTGCAGGCCCAGGGCAGCCTGCTCGAAGCCACCGATCACCTGGCCCTGGCCGACGGTGAACTGCAAGGGATCCCGCCCGACCGAGGAATCGAACTGCGCCCCATCCTCAAGCGTGCCTGTATAATGTACGCGGACGGTATCGCCCGATTTCACAGCGGTCATAAGCCGCCTCCTGATCTCAATAGGTTCCGCACGCCGCATGGGGTGCGTTGGATCGGTGAGCCCTCCAGGGCCTCACCGGTTCTGGCCATTCCGGAAGCAGTACATCCGGAATTGCGTAAATATCGCCCGACACGATGCCGGACGGCAAGCATTGCAGATGGGTCCGCGAGGCGGCGGCATCAACCCGGCCAAGCAATTCTCCGCCAAATTGTATCTTGTAGAATTCAATATGCGGAAATATGTTTCGTATTATCGAATAAGAACCGAGGTAAAATCGGGAGGAGGACGCCATGGCCCATCAGGAATTGGAAATCAGGAAGATAGCCGGCGCGATCGGCGCGGAGATTCACGGGGTGGATCTGTCGCAACCCCTGGGCGACAACGTCGTCGGGGCTATCCGCCAGGCTTACCTGGACAATCTCGTGATCTTTTTCCGCGATCAGGATTTATCCCCGGCGCAGTTCCTGGATTTCTCCAAGCGGTTCGGACAGCCGGTCGAATATCCCTTCGTGAAGGGCATCGACGGCTTCCCGGAGATCATCCAGGTTGCCAAGCTGGAGCATGAGACGGTGAATTTCGGCGGCGTCTGGCACTCCGACACCACCTATCTCGAAAAGCCGCCGATGGGAACCATGCTGATCGCCCGCGAAGTGCCGCCCTATGGCGGCGACACGCTGTTCGCCAATCAATACGCGGCCTATGAGGCGCTGTCGGACAAGATGAAGGAGCTGCTGGACGGGCTGGTCGGCATCAGCAGCTCGGCCAAGGCGGACGTCTCCAAGACCCGCGAGGACCGCATCAAGGACAGCGCCAACACGCAGGCCAGCAGCAGCTACCTGTCGGAGCATCCGGTGGTGCGCACCCACCCGGAAACCGGCCGCAAGGCGCTTTACATCAACACCGCGCACACGGTCGCCTTCAAGGGCATGACCGAGGCGGAGAGCGCGCCGATTCTGAATTTCCTGTTCCAGCACCAGATCAAGCCGGAATATACGTGCCGCTTCTCCTGGCGGCCCGGCTCCATCGCCTTCTGGGACAACCGCGCGGCCCAGCATAATCCGATCAACGATTATCACGGCTTCCGCCGGGTCATGCACCGCATCACCCTGGCCGGCGACACGCCGGTCTGACGCGGGCGTTACAGCCCGCGCAATTCAGCGGCCAGGGAATCGAAGGCGGCGCCGACTTCCATGAGATGGGCGAGATAGGCATCCCGATTCTGCTGCATGCGCGCGATGGGACCGGCCAGGGCCACGCCCAGAGTCTCGTCCAGCAGGTGGCGGGAGATCGAGATCGCCATCACATCGACGATGTTCTCGCCCAGCGTCTGGTACCAGCCGCGGGCGCGTGAGGCGTCCAGCTCCTCAGTCAGCGCCTTTGCGTCGGTGACGGTGTTCTCGGTGACGCGCGGCAATTTCAGCCGGGCAAGCAGGGCGGCCAGCTCGGCCGCTTCCATCTGGCCCAGCAGCGACTTGCCGATGGCGCTGGAATGCAGCGGCTTCAGATCGCCGGGGCTGGAGGTGTAGCGCACGATGTGGCTGCCCTCGATCACCTCCAGATAGGTGATCTGGTCGCCCTGGCGCTTGCCCAGCAGCACGGTCTCGCCGGTTGCCTTCATCAGCCCTTCGAGGATCGGCGTCAGCTTCTCCAGCAGCGGGTCGTGCCGGGCGATCGCCTGGGCGATGGTGAGCAGGCGCTTGGTCGGGTAGACCCGCTTGCGATGATCCAGAATATAGACATAGCCGCGCGATTGCAGGGTACGGACCAGCGAATGGCAGCTGCTGATCGGCGCGTTGATGCGCTGCGCGATCTCGGTCAGCGATAGTGGCGCGCGGGCCTTGGCGAATATTTCCAACAGATCGAGCGTTCGCGCCGCCGTCTTGACCGAATCCTGCCCTGCCATGCCATCCACGCTTTTGCTTATTGGTTGCCGCCAACAGTAAACGCGGTCGCGGCAGTTGCAAGCCGAAAGCCGCCGCGAAACTCCCCCTGAATTTGCTTGGGGTAATAAAATTACCTTACTATCGATTTCGATAAAGAGAAAAGTCTTTCAACGCACGGAAGACGGCGATATCGTTGCGCCTCGTTCAACAGGGCGGTCCGGCCCGTATCCGGATCGCATCCATAACAGATGCGGGAAGCGTCAAGTCCCAGCGCCAGATTGGGCCGCCGCTTACCCGGGATGGAGGAAGACATGACCCAGTCGCCGCGCTCCCGCGCCTTTTCGAGCATGATTCGCACCGGCATGGCGGGTCTCGCGCTTGCCGCCGGCCTGGCCGTCGCGACCGGCCCCGCCTCGGCCCAGCGCCTGGCGATGGGCGGCACGCATGGCCAGTCCGCCTTCTATGCCTATCAGGTCGCCGTGGTGTCGGACTGGAACAAGACGCTGGGCATGAATATGAGCATCCAGGAGCTGGGGGGCGCCTCGGCCTCGACCACGGCGCTGATGCGCGGCGAGGTCGATATGGGCATCGCCGTGACCTCCAGCGACTATGCCACCATGAAGGGCAAGGGCGGCGAGAAGCTGCGGACGCTGTATTATTTCGCGCCGCTGCCGGCCAATTGGGTGGTTGCCGCCGATTCCGACATCAAGAGCATGTCCGACCTGGCCGGCAAGCAGTTCAATCCGGGCGGTCGCGGCTCGGCCACGGAAAAGCAGGCCGACGAGATCATGAAGGTGCTTGGCATCGCGCCGGAGATGTTCCGCGCCGGCGGCACGGATGCGCTGGAATCTTATCAGAACCGTCGCATCGTCGGTTTCATGAAGGCCGGCCTGCACCCTGACGGCTATATCCAGCAGGCGCACGCCTCGCGGCCGATCAGGATGATCCCGATGACCCAGGCCGAGGCCGAGAAGGTCGTGACGGAAATCCCTTATTTCAGCGTCGCCAAGGTGACGCCCGGCGATAATTACGGCAGTCAGCCGGCCGATATCACGACGGTGCAGACCGCCATCGGCATCAACACCACCAGCGATCTGCCGGAAAAGGTGGCCTATGAGGTCGCTAAGCGGATTTTCTCGGCCGAAGGCATGGCGGCGGCCAAAAGCGGCTATCCCGCCGCTGACCGGGTGATTCCGGCCGACCTGACGCTGTCGGCTTCGGTCGCGCCGCTGCATCCCGGCGTCGCGCGTTACTTCAAGGAAGTCGGCGCCGCCGTGCCGGCGCGCCTCGCCGCAAAATAAGCTTCTGCAATCCAACCGACCTGGACCGCCAGCGCCCCGCGCTGGCGGTCGCCCTTTTGCAAGACACGACACGAACATGGAACCTGAAGAGAGAGAAAGCGGCTACCGCAAATATGGCGGTCTCGCCGGCGCGGCCTTGGCCGCAGCGGCGATCATTTGGGTTCTGTTCCATGTCTACACCGCGGGCGTGGGCACGCTGCCGAACTATCAGCAGCGCGCGGTGCATCTGGGCGGCGCTTTGGCGCTGGTGTTCCTGCTCTATAGTGGCACGAAGCGCGATTCCACGCTGCTGCGTCTGCTCGACCTGATTCCGGCCGCGCTCAGCATCCTGGTGCTGGGCTACATCGTCTGGAACTACAACACCATCGTCGAGAATACCTGGTTCACCGACGAGCCGGTTGAGAAGCTGTTCGGCGTGCTGCTGCTGCTGCTGGTGCTGGAAGGCGTGCGGCGCGCGCTGGGCTGGCTGTTCGTTGGGATGATCGTTGCCTTCTATCTCTACGCCTATTTCGGCAATTACATTCCCGGCATGCTGGGCCATCGCGGCCTGTCGATCGATCGGCTGATCTATGCCTTCTATCTGGGCGAGAACGGGTTGCTTGGCCCGTTGATGGGCATTTCCGCCACCGTCGTCACGCTGTTCCTGATCCTGGGCGCGCTGCTGAACAGCAGCGGGGCGGGGCAGGTGTTCATCCTGGTCGCCATGCGGATCGGCGGCAGGGTGCGCGGCGGCGCGGGCATGGTCGCGGTGTTCGGCAGCGCCTTCATGGGCATGGTGAACGGCAGCACGGTTGCCAACGTGACCAGCACCGGCGTGCTGACCATCCCGCTGATGAAGCGCTTCGGCTTCAAGCCGGAATTCGCCGGCGCGGTGGAGGCGGTGGCCTCGACCGGTGGCCAGATCATGCCGCCGGTCATGGGACCGGGCGCCTTCCTGATGGCCGAGCTGCTGGGCGTGGCCTATCTGCAGGTGGTGACGGCCGCCCTGGTGCCGTCGCTGCTGTTCTTCCTGGCGCTGCTGATCGGCGTCTATCTCTACGCGCTGAAATATGATTTGAAGCCGCTGCCGGCGGAACTGATCCCCTCGGCCCGCGAGGCCTTCGCGCCTTACCCGATGATCAGCCTGCTGATTCCAATCGGCATTCTGATCTATTTCATCGTCAACCAGTACACGATCCAGCTCGCCGTGTTCTGGGCGATCATCGCCATCGTGGCGCTGATGCTGATCGGCGTGCTGCTGCGTCCGCAGACCGCGACCTCCGAGGCGGCGGACCGGGCGCGCGACGTGGCCGGGCTGGACGCGCCGTCGCCGGCTCCGCTGGCCGAGCCGGCATTGCCGCTGGGCGAGCGCCTGTCGGTCATGGTCCGCTCGGTCCTGGACGGCCTCTATGAGGCGGCGCGCGGCGTGGTGTTCATCGCCATGATCATCGCGGCGGCGCAGATCATCGTCTCGCTGATCAACCTGACCGGCCTGGGCATCACCTTCTCGCAGCTCATCGTCAATATCGGCCAGGGCCATATCCTGCTGTCGCTGGTGCTGACCATGATCATCGCCATCGTGCTGGGCATGGGCATGCCGACGCCCGCCGCCTACGCGGTGGGGGCGGCCGTGCTGGCCCCGCCGCTGATCAATCTGGGTTTCGATCTGCTGCCGGCGCATCTGTTCCTGTATTTCTTCGCCAGCGTCTCGGCCATCACCCCGCCGGTCGCGGCCGGCGTGTTCGCCGCCGTGGCGATCAGCGGCGGCACCATCATGGGCACCGCCGCCTATGCGATGATCCTGGCCTGCAGCCTGTTCCTGATCCCCTTCATGTTCATCATGAATCCGGAGCTGACATTGCAGGGCAATCCGCTCGACGTCGGGCTGGCGATGGTGTCGGCGACCATCGGCATCGTGTTCATGTCGATCACCGCCATCGGCTATTGCCGGGGGCCGGTCTCCTGGGGGCCACGTATTCTTCTGGCGCTCGGCGCGGTGGCGCTGATCGACCCAAGCTGGCTGACCGACCTGGCCGGCGTTGTGCTGGCCGGGCTGGGCCTCGCCTGGCATCTTCGCTTCGACAAGCAGGCCCGCCGCCTAGCCGTGCAAGATTGATCGTTCGTTCGTTTCAAGAGGAAATCCGATGAAGATCGCCATTCTGGGCGCCGGGGCCATGGGCTCCGTCTATGGCGCCATCCTGGCCCGCGCCGGCGACAATGACGTCTGGCTGGTGGATCGCTGGCAGGACCATGTCGACGCCATCCGCGCCAATGGGCTGAAAATCACCGGGGCCAGCGGCGACTGGATGTCGCCCTCCAAGGCCACCACCGATCCGGCCGAGGTCGGCCTGTGCGAACTGGTTATCGTCGCCACCAAGACCCGCGACATCGAGGCGGCGCTGGCCGGGGCCAAGCCGATGATCGGCCCGGACACGCTGCTGTTGTCGATCCAGAACGGCCTAGGCGCCTACGACATCCTGGTGAAGAGCGTGTCGAAGGACCGGCTGCTGCTGGGCATCGCCGGCGGTTTCGGCGCGACCATCCCGACGCCGGGGCATGTGCATCATAACGGCTTCGAGATCGTGAAGATCGGCGCGACTATCGACTCCGCGCAGCCCGCCGCCGAGACGGTGGCGAAAATCTGGGCCGATGCCGGCTTCCGCGCCGAGGCCGCACCGGACATCCAGTCGATGATCTGGTCGAAGCTGATCTGCAACGTCACCTACAGCGCGGTGTGCGGCATCACCGGCCTGACCATCGGCCAGGTGATGGAGACGCCGGAAGCCTGGCGCGTGGCCTCATCCTGCGCGTCGGAGGCCTTTGCCGTCGCCAAGGCGCGCGGCATCAATCTCAGCTTCGACGATCCGGTCGCCTATGTGCACAAGTTCGGCTCCGCCATTCCGGGGGCGAAGCCCTCGCTGCTGCTCGACCGGCTGGCCGGCCGGCAGGGCGAGATCGACTTCCTGAACGGCGCGGTTGCCGACGAGGGCGCGAAGCTGGGCGTGGCGGCCCCGACCAATTCCATCGTGGCCGGCCTGGTCCGCGCCATGGAGGCGCATGACATGCGCCCGGCTTCCCACAAGAACTGAGGACAGACACAATGTTCCGCAAAGATGGCTGGTATCGCTCGATCCTCTACGCTCCGGCGCACCGCGACAATCTGGAGCAGGTCTTCGCCAACACGCCCGCCGATGTGGTGATGCTGGATCTGGAGGATGGGGTGCCGCTGGCCGACAAGCCGGCCGCCCGGGTGAAGGCGACCGCGCTTGCCAGGCAGAGCTGGACCCCGCTGGTGGCGCTGCGCGTCAACAAGGCCGATAGCGGGATGATCCCGGAGGACCTGGAATGTTTCGGTCCCGGCATCGGGGCCGTGATCCTGCCGAAGGCCGAGCGCGTCGCCGATCTCCAGGATATCGACCGCCGCCTGACCGAGAAGGAAAAGGCGCTGGGCATCGAGGCTGGGCGTACGAAGATCATCGGCTTGGTCGAAAGCTGCCTGGGCGCGCTGGAGGCGGCCAATCTGGCGCGCGCCACGCCGCGCATGCTGACGCTGGGCATTGGCGCGTCCGACTTTGTGGCCGATATCGGCAGCCCGGTCACCCGCGCCACGCTGGACCCGGAGGCGCTGTCGCTGCCGCGCCGCATGTTGGTGCTGGCGGCCCGCGCCGCCGGCCTCAGCGGCCCGTTCGATGGCGGCCAGTTCCCACCGGGCAAGCCGGGCTGGGGCGAGGCGTGCGACATGGTCCGGCGCATCGGCTTCCAGGGCAAGGTCTGCTTCGACGATGCCCAGGCCGCAGAAGCCAATGCCGTGTTTTCCGCCCGGGAGGGGGAGACGCTGCGATAAAGCGAACAGACGTTAAGGAATTACACATCAGTGACGGGCAGAATGGCGTTCATCAGCCATTCGAGAAGCCCCTATGGTCGCTGGCAGCAATTCCTGGACGTTCCTGGACGAACTTGACGATCCTGCGAGTCTGAACAGCAGTATCCTCTATCTCTATCGCTATTGGCGCAACATCTCGCCGGCAGGCAGCTTGCCGGGCCGGCAGCATTTCGACCCGCTGCATGTGCCGCACCTGATGCCGCGGGTGTGGATGCTGGATGTCGTGCGCCCGGAACTGCGCCTGCGCTATCGCCTGGTCGGCACGCGCGAAGTAGCGACGCTGGAGCGCGACCCGACCGGCGAATGGCTGGACGAGGTGCATCCGGTGGTAAAGGAGGATCCGGTGTTGGCCAGCCGCTATCGTCATACCGTGGAAACCGGCCGGCCGACCTATCGGTTCGGCAATGTGCGCTTCGCCCACGATAAATTGCACCAGAAGGTAGAAAACATCATCCTGCCTTTCGCCCGCGATGGCGTGGAGGTGGACATGCTGCTGGCCTTCTCGATCCTATATCGCAGCGACGGCACGGAAATATAGGTGTGTCGGCCTGCACGCGATGGCTTGCCAGCCATAGGGAAATGGCGCAGATACCCCATCTCGTTTCAGGCAGGGGGAAATATGGCGGGCATGAAGTCGAAGCTGGCGGCGGCGCGGCGCAGCGTTGTGGGGCAGGCGGTGCTGGTCGTGCTGGGGGTGGCGCTGCTGGCGGCCTGTTCCTGGATCGACGTGCCGATGTATCCGGTGCCGATGACGTTGCAGAGCTTCGCGGTGCTGCTGGTCGGCTTCGTCTATGGGCCGTGGCTGGGGCTGGTCACCGTGCTGGCCTGGCTGGGGGCGACGGCGCTGGGCCTGCCGCTGCTCTCCGGCGGAGCCGCCGGGTTGACGCCTTTTACCGGGCGCACCGCCGGCTATATCGCGGCTTTCCCCATCGTCGCCTGGCTGGCCGGTCATCTGTCGCGCCGGCATGGCGGCTTCGTGCGGCTCGGCGTCATCGGGATTATCGGGCATGCCGTGCTGCTGGCGATGGGGGTGGCCTGGCTGGCGCAATCCATTGGCTGGGCCAAGGCCTGGCAGTTCGGCGCGCAGCCCTTCCTGGCCGGGATGCTGGTGAAGAGCCTGCTGGCCGCGCTGGGCGCCCGGCTGGCAGGTAAGTAAGCCACCGCCAATGGAAACCCCCGGCTGCTTGTGATACCCCTTTACGGGTCGTCCATCGCAGCCGGAGGTGAAGATGAGTTGGCATAATGCGCAAGACCCGATGCCTGGCGACAAGAGAAGCTGCGACGCGCTGGAACTGGTGATCGTGCCGCGCGCCCGCGATCTGGGCGGTTTTTCGGTCCGCCGCGCGCTGCCCTCGGCGCAGCGCCGCATGGTCGGACCCTTCATCTTTCTCGATCAGATGGGCCCGGCGCATTTTGCACCCGATACCGGTATCGATGTGCGCCCGCACCCGCATATCGGTCTTGCGACGGTGACCTATCTGTTCGATGGCGAGATCATGCACCGCGATTCGCTGGGCAGCGCGCAGCCGATCAAGCCGGGGGCGCTGAACTGGATGACCGCCGGGCGCGGCATCAGTCATTCCGAGCGCACCCCGCCGGAACTGCGGGCCCGTGGCGCGGCGCTCTCCGGCATCCAGGCCTGGGTGGCGCTGCCGGAGGATAAGGAGGAGACCGAGCCGGCCTTCGAGCATTTCGGCGCGCACCTGCTGCCCTCCATTATCGGCGAGGGCAAGGCTATCCGCATTATCGCCGGTTCGATGTTCGGCGCCTCCTCCCCGGTGAAGACCGCCAGTCCGCTCTTCTACGCCGACGTGGCGATGGAGGCCGGTTCCTCCTTCCCGCTCGATCCCGATGAGGAGCGCGCGCTCTATATCGCCAGCGGCACGGTGGAGATTGCCGGCGAAAGCTTCGGCGAAGGGAACCTGCTGGTGTTTCGTCCCGGTGACCGCATCACCGTGAAAGCCGTGGAGGATGCCCGCTTCATGGCGCTGGGCGGCGCGCCGATGGAAAAGCCGCGCTTCATCTGGTGGAATTTCGTCTCCTCCTCGAAAGAACGCATCGAGCAGGCCAAGGAGGACTGGAAATCAGGCCGCTTCGCCCTGGTGCCCGGCGACGACGAATTCATCCCGCTGCCGGATTTCGGCGGCTAGGGCAATACACCCGTGCCGAGCGCGCGGGTTGCAAGCGGCGGCGTGAAGGCCGATCCTTAAGGCATATCCCGGCGACGCTTTCGTCGCCGCCCCCGTTGAAAGGGCACGACATGCCTGCTTTTTCCATTCTCGATCTGGCCCCGGTGCCGCAGGGCGGCGCGCCGGCCGACGCGCTGCGCAACACGCTGGATTTGGCGCAGAACGCCGAACGCCTCGGCTATAACCGCTATTGGCTGGCCGAACATCACAATATGACCGGCATCGCCAGCGCCGCCACCTCGGTGGTCATCGGCTATGTCGCCGGCGGCACCAAGACGATCCGCGTGGGCGCGGGCGGCATCATGCTGCCGAACCATTCGCCGCTGGTGATCGCCGAGCAGTTCGGCACGCTGGCGACGCTGTATCCCGGCCGCATCGATCTCGGCCTCGGTCGCGCGCCGGGCACCGACCAGCGCACGTTGCGCGCGCTGCGCCGCTCGCCCGACACCGCCGACAGCTTCCCCCAGGACGTGCTGGAATTGCAGGCGCTGCTGGGCCCGTTGCAGCCGAACCAGCTGATCCAGGCGGTGCCCGGCACGGACACCAACGTGCCGCTGTGGATTCTGGGCTCCAGCCTGTTCGGCGCACAGCTCGCCGCCATGCTGGGGTTGCCCTACGCCTTCGCCTCGCATTTCGCGCCGGATGCGCTGATGCAGGCCTTGCAGGTCTATCGCGAAGGCTTCCGCCCCTCGGCGCAGCTCGACCGGCCGCATGCGATGGTCGGCATCAACGTCTTCGCCGCCGAGACTGACGCGGAGGCGCAATATCTGTTCACTTCCGCCCAGCAGCGCTTCCTCGGCATGATCCGCGGCCAGCGCGGCCTGTTGCCGCCGCCGATCCCGGTGGAGGAGATGGAGCGGATGTGGTCGCCGATGGAAAAGGCGCAGGCCTCGCGCATGTTGTCCTGCTCCTTCGTCGGCGCGCCGGACACCATCCGACGGGAGCTGGAAAGCTTCGTCGCGCGCACCGGCGCGGACGAGCTGATGATCGCCTCCGCCATCCACGACCATAAGGCGCGCGTGCGCTCCTATGCGCTGATGGCGGAACTGCAGCCGGCCTTTGCGCGGGCGTATGAGGCGGCGTCCTAGCCTGCCGCCGCTACCCTTAGAGACGCCGCCCAAGGGGCTTGGGCGGCTCCTCGGGGTCAGCGTACTGGGGCGCTGCGCCGGTGTCGCCTGGCGAGGGGCCCAGGCCGGGCCATTCTAAGATACCCCGGTGCCACTTGGTGACCTCATGCTGAGGAGC
>NZ_LPXN01000106.1 GCF_001618175.1 Oceanibaculum pacificum
GCGCAGCGCCGTCTCGAAGGACACGGAGGGAAAGACGGGGAAGATCGGGGGAAATAAGGAGACTGGCAGCGACCCGAAGCGAAACTCGTTACGGCTGCTTCCTTCCGGATCTGACCGGGTTGGCGAGGACTCCGTCCGCGCCAGCCTCCCGGCCCCTATATCGCGCAGCGGGCCGTCCAGCGCAAGGCCCTCTGGCGTCGCAAGGCGATTGAGCTATGCTCCTTGGCATAAGAACAATCGCGACACGCCCGGGAAACCCCTCATGCCGAAAATGAATTTCTACGCCTATGGCGGGCTCGACCGCGCGGCGGCGCTGCGCCAGCAGGAGGAATGGCTGGAGCGCAGCCTGATGGAGCCGGAAACCCGGCTGGTGCCGATCTGGCGCAGCCGCAATCTGGTGGCCGAGGGCGAGGAGCCGAAGGCCGTGCTGCTGGAGCCGGGCGCCGCGCGCGGGCTGATCGACGGCAAGCGGCACACCGCGCTGCTCGGCATCCAGGACGGCGTGACCTATGTCGCCGTCGATGTCTCCGATCTGGAGGAGGCGGACGCCCAGCAGCAATTCGCCCCCCTGGGGGCCTTCGCCGACCTCCGCAGCGTCGGGCCGTTGCTGGCGCGCCGGGAAGGCTCTCTGCTGGCTTATGCGCGCGGGCTGATGTACTGGCAGCTCCGCCACCGCTTCTGCGGACTGTGCGGATCGCCGACCCTGGCGAAGAAGGCTGGCCATGTGCTGAAATGCAGCAATCCCGACTGCGCCACCGAGCATTTCCCGCGCACCGACCCGGCGGTCATCATGCTGGTGGAGGATGGCGAGCGCGCCCTGCTGGGCCGCGCCCCGCGCTTCGCCGACGGCATGTACTCCACCCTGGCTGGCTTCGTCGAGCCGGGCGAAAGCCTGGAGGAGGCCGTGGCCCGCGAGGTGGAGGAGGAGACCGGGGTGAAGGTCTCGGACGTGCGCTACCACTCCTCCCAGCCCTGGCCGTTCCCGTCCTCGATCATGCTGGGCTTCTATGCGCGGGCGGAGAGCACCGCCATTACCGTCGACCCTGAGGAATTGGTCGACGCCGCCTGGTTCACCCGCGCCGAGATGCGCGATTTCGAGAATGTCGGCAAACGCCTGCCGCGCCCCGATTCCATCGCCCGCCGCCTGATCGAGGATTGGATCGACGGGACGGCGTGAGGGTGAGCGCCTTCCCTTAATGTCATGCCCGGGCTTGACCCGGGCATCCAGGGCAGCCTGCCAGGCCGGTGCGGCTGGATTGGAAAAATATCCCTTAAAGCCTCAAGCCCCGTTCTGCTTGGCGATCACGCGGTAGGGGTGCGCGGGATAGGTGCCGAGGATTTTCACCGCGCCCTGGGGGCAGAAGAATTTCAGCTCGTCGAGGGCGAGCTGCATCAGGTGATCCTCGGGGTGGCCTTCGGCGTCGACGTAGAATTGCGCCGCCTCGAAGGAGCCGCCGACCATGTAGCTTTCCAGCTTGGTCAGATTGATGCCGTTGGTGGCGAAACCGCCCAGCGCCTTGTACAGCGCGGCCGGCACGCTGCGCACGGCGAACACGATGGTGGTGACCATCGTGCCGGAATCGGCGAGCGGCACGATGCCGTCGCGCGCCATGATCAGGAAGCGCGTGGTGTTGTGCTCGGCATCCTCGACATTGCGGCGCAGGATGTCGAGATCGTAAATCTCCGCGGCCAGCGGGGAGGCCAGCGCGCCGCATTCCGGGTCGCCCAAATCGGCCAGCTCGGCGGCGGCCCCGGCGGTATCGGTGCTGGCGACGGCTTGCAGCTTCAACTCGCGGATCAGCTTGCGGCATTGCGCCAGCGCCATGGAATGGCTGCGCACCCGTTTCAGGCTTTCGATCCTGGTGCCCTTGGGGGCCAGCAGCGCCAGCTCAATGCGCTGGAAATGCTCGCCGATGATGTGCAGGCCGGATTCCGGCAGCAGATGGTGAATATCCGCCACCCGGCCGGCGACCGAATTCTCCACCGGCACCATCGCCAACGCGGCGTCGCCCTGCTTCACCGCGTCCAGCATCTCCTCGAAGCTGGGGCAGGGCAGCACCGTCATCTCCGGCTTCGCGGCCTTGCAGGCCATGTGGGAGAAAGCGCCGAGGACGCCCTGGAAGGCGATGGTGTTTTTCGGGTCGGACATGGGGGCTCTATTCACTGGAGGGGGCAAGGATGCGCCGCGCCCGTTCGAGGTCGGCCGGAGTATCGACGCCGAGCGGAACCGTGTCAACGCGAGCCACGGCGATGCGCATGCCGGCCTCCAGCGCGCGCAACTGCTCCAGCTTCTCGCGCTGCTCCAGCGGGCTCGGCGGCAGGGCGACAAAACGCTCAAGCGCCGAGCGGCGATAAGCGTAGAGGCCGATATGGTGGAACAGTTCGCCCTCGCCCCAGGGCGCCGTGGCGCGGGTGAAATAGAGCGCGCGGCCGACGGCGCCATCGTCGTTCCAGGCGACCACCGGCTTCACCACCTGGCTGGCCGTGCGCTCCTCCTCGATGCGGATGGGAGCGGCCAGCGTGCCGATATCGACCGAGGGATCGGCCAGCAGGTCGAACGCCGCCGTCACGATGGCCGGGTCGAGCGTCGGCAGATCGCCCTGCACATTCACGATCACGTCGAACGCGCCGCCGGGGTCGATGCGGCCCAGCGCCTCCCAGATCCGGTCGGACCCGCTGGGGTGGTCCGGATCGGTCAGCACCGCCTTGCCGCCCGCCGCCTCCACCGCCGCGACCACCGCCGGCTCCGACGCCGCGACATAGACCGGGCCGATGCCGGCATCCATCGCCCGGCGCCAGACATGGGCGATCATCGGGGCGCCGTGAATATCCGCCAGCGGCTTGCCGGGCAGGCGGGTGGAGGCCATGCGGGCCGGGATCAGAACGACAGGGCTGGCGGGCATGATTCCTCGATCCATGAGCAGGCAGCGACACGAATTGCGACAGAATGCCGCATAAATTTCACCGGCTTAGCGACGGTTTTGCGTCCCATCCTCGGCAAAAGACGATATATCGGACACCGAATTGCCGAAAGCTCGCCGCCTTGGCGCGACGGGCAGCGGCTTTTTTTGGACAGGACCGGCGGAAACCACTAATCTCCGCCGCCTGAGAAAAGCAATACGGGACTTGCACGAGGGCTCCCCATGTCGACGTTCGAGTTGAACAAGATCGCAGCAGGCATCCTTCTGGGCGCCCTTCTGTTCATGGTTACCGGGACCGTGGGCCATATGCTGGTGTCGCCGAAGCAGCTGCAGGAAAACGCCTATAAGGTGGATGTTCCCGAAGAGGAGACCGCGACCGCCGCGGCGCCGCAGGAAGTGAAGTGGCCGGAGCCGATCGCCCCGCTGCTCGCCTCCGCCGACGCCAAGGCCGGCGAAGGCCTGGTCAAGCGCTGCGCCGCCTGCCACAGCTTCGACAAGGGCGGCCCGAACAAGGTGGGCCCGAACCTGTACAGCATCGTGAATGCCAGCAAGGCGCATCTGGACGGCTTCGCCTACTCGCCGGCGCTGGCCGAGGCCGAGGGCGACTGGAATTACGAGAGCCTGTCCAAGTTCATCTACAGCCCGAAGGATTACGTGCCGGGCACCAAGATGAACTTCGCCGGCCTGAAGAAGGACGAGGACCGGGCGAATCTGATCGCCTATCTGCGCAGCCTCGCCGACAGCCCCGCGCCGCTGCCGTAATCGCCGCCATTCCGGTGAGCGAGACCTGCCCTGCCGAACTGATCCGCTTCGCCGGCCTGCTGGCCGACGAGGCGGGAACGGTGGCCCAGCGCTATTTCCGCAGCGGCGTTCTGGCCGAGGACAAGGCCGACGAAAGCCCGGTCACGATCGCCGACCGCACCGCGGAAGCGGTGATGCGCGAGCGGATCGAGAAGGAATTCCCCGAACACGGCATCATAGGCGAGGAGCACGGCACCGTGCGCCGTGACGCCGACTGGGTCTGGGTGCTCGACCCGATCGACGGCACCAAGGCCTTCATCACCGGCAAGCCGCTGTTCGGCACGCTGATCGGGCTGCTGCACAAGAACCGGCCGATCCTGGGCGTCATCAACCAGCCGATCATCCATGACCGCTGGATCGGCGCGGCCGGCCACCCGACGACGCTGAACGACATCCCCGCCCGCACCCGCCGGGTCGATGGCGGACTGGCCCAGGCGATCCTGCAGACCACCTCGCCCGACATGTTCAAGGGCGACAAATACGGCCAGTTCAACCGCGTGGTCGGGGCGACCAAATTCACCCATTGGGGCGGCGACTGCTATGGCTTCGGCCTGCTGGCGGCAGGCTTCATCGACCTCGCCATCGAATCCTCGCTCCAGCTCTATGATTGGGTCGCCCTGGCCCCGGTGATCGAGAATGCCGGCGGCATCATCACCGATTGGCAGGGCCGGCCGCTGGAAGTGCGCGAAGGCAGCTTCGACGTCATCGCCTGCGGCGACCGCGCCCTGCTCGACCCTGTCGTCGCGCTGCTGAACGGCTGACGTCCCTCCCTTTGCCGCCGCATCCCTTCGAGACCTCTCGACGAAAGGGGCGGCTGTCGCCACCCTTTCCGTTTCGTTAAATCCGGTTAATTCGGCGAGTTAGTACGAAGCGGCTCCTTTATCCCCGCCGATCTGCCATTATATCGCCCTGAGGCTGAGCTAGTCGGAACGGAACAACGACAAGGGAGCGTCGGGAACGCATGCGGATCTTCGCCATCCTCCTCTCCGCCCTGGCTTGTGGAATGCCACTGGCCAGCCAGGCCCAGACAGAAACCAGCCACGCGCTGGTGCTTCACGGCGAACCGAAATACGGGCTCGACTTCAAGCATTTCGATTATGTGAACCCGGACGCGCCGAAGGGCGGCCAGGTCACCATGGCGACCATCGGCACCTATGACAGCCTGAATCCCTTCATCCTGCGCGGCGTGCCCGCCGCCGGCCTGGCGCTGACCTTCGACACGCTGCTGACCGGCAGCAGCGACGAGGCCTTCGCCGAATATGGCCTGCTGGCCGAGAGCATCGAGCTGCCGGCGGACCGCAAATGGGTCGCCTTCACCCTGCGCCCGGAAGCCCGCTTCCATGACGGCAAGCCGGTCACCGCCGCCGATGTGGTCTGGACCTTCGAGACGCTGAAGGCCAAGGGCGCGCCCTTCTACCGCGCCTATTATGCGGATGTGCTGAAAGCCGAGGCGCTGGGCGAGCGGCAGGTCAAATTCACCTTCGGCGAGGCGGTGAATATGGAGCTGCCGCTGATCATCGGGCAGATGCCGGTGCTGCCGAAGCATTATTTCGAGGGCAAGGAATTCGATCGCGGCGCGCTGGAGCCCATCACCGGCAGCGGCCCCTACAAGGTGGCGAGCGTCGAGGCCGGCCGCGCCATCACCTATGAGCGGGTGGCGGATTATTGGGGCAAGGATCTTGGCGTGAACAAGGGCCGCAATAATTTCGGCACCCTCCGCTTCGATTATTACCGCGACGCCGCCGTGGTGATCGAGGCGCTGAAGGCCGGGGCCTACGATTTCCGCCAGGAGAACAGCGCCAAGGATTGGGCGACCGCCTATGACTTCCCCGCCCTGCAACAAGGCATGGTGGTGAAGGAGGAAATCGCGCATCAGCTGCCAACCGGCATGCAGGGTTTCGTGATGAACACCCGGCGGCCGATCTTCCGCGACCCCCGGGTGCGCCAGGCGCTGATCTACGCCTTCGATTTCGAATGGTCGAACAAGGCGCTGTTCTATGGCGCCTACAAGCGCACCGAGAGCTATTTCTCCAATTCCGAGCTGGCTTCGCGCGGCCTGCCGCAGGGCGAGGAGCTGAAGATACTGGAACGCTATCGCGGCAAGATTCCCGATCAGGTCTTCACGGCTGAATACAAGGCCCCGACCACCGACGGGTCCGGCAACAACCGCGAGAATCTGCGCAAGGCGCTGGAGTTGCTGCAGGCCGCCGGCTGGAGCGTGAAGGGCGGCCGCTTGGTGAATTCTGAAGGCCAGCCGCTGGAATTTGAAATCCTGCTCGACAGCCCGACCTTCGAGCGGATCGCCCTGCCCTACGCCAAGGGGCTGGAGCGGCTGGGCATCCGCGCCAGCGTGCGCACGGTGGACACCGCGCAATACCAGAATCGGGTGAATGATTACGATTACGACATGATCGTCGGCCTGTGGCCGCAATCCCTGTCGCCGGGCAATGAGCAGCGCGATTTCTGGGGCTCCGACAAGGGCAAGGAGCCGGGCAGCCGCAATTATGCCGGCATCGACGATCCCGTGGTCGACGAGATGATCGACCTGCTGATCCAGGCCCCCGACCGCGACAGCCTGATCGCCCGCACCCGCGCGCTCGACCGGGTTCTGCTGTGGAGCCATTACGTGGTGCCGCACTGGCATTTGCAGGCTTTCCGGACGGTCTATTGGAACAAGTTCAGCCATCCGGAGATAACGCCGAAATACGCGCTGGGCTTCATCGACACCTGGTGGGTCGATCCGGCCAAGGCGGAGCAGGTGAACGCCTTCCGCCGTCGCGGCAACTGACCCAGCCGGCCAGGATAGCCCCCGCATGCTCGCTTACATCGTCCGCCGCCTGCTGCTGATCCTGCCGACGCTGTTCGGCATCATGGTGATCAATTTCGCCATCGTGCAGGCCGCGCCCGGCGGGCCGGTCGAGCGGATGATCGCCGAAATCAGGGGCACGGCCGTCGACGCCACGGCGCGCATCACCGGCGGCCAGAGCGAGCAGGTCCAGGCCGGCCGTAGTTTCGATGCGGCCGGCGGCGACGTGACCAGCCGTTATCGCGGCGCGCGCGGCCTGCCGCCGGAGCTGATCCTGGATCTGGAAAAGCAGTTCGGCTTCGACAAGCCGCCGCTGGAACGCTTCGCCCAGATGATCGGCAACTACATCATGTTCGATTTCGGCGAGAGCTTCTTCCGCAACCAGCGCGTGGTCGACCTGGTGCTGGACAAGATGCCGGTCTCGATCTCGCTGGGGCTGTGGACCACCCTGCTGGTCTATCTGATCTCCATCCCGCTCGGCATACGCAAGGCGGTGCGCGACGGCAGCGCCTTCGATATCTGGACCTCCGGCGTGGTCATTGTCGGCTACGCCATACCGGGCTTCCTGTTCGCCATCCTGCTGGTGGTGCTGTTCGCCGGCGGCAGCTTTCTCGACTGGTTCCCGCTGCGCGGCCTGACCAGCAGCAACTGGGCGGATATGAGCTGGCCGGACCGCATCGTCGATTATTTCTGGCATCTGGCCCTGCCGATCAGCGCCATGGTCATCGGCGGCTTCGCCAGCCTGACCATGCTGACCAAGAATTCCTTCCTGGAGGAGATCAACAAGCAGTACGTCATGACCGCCCGCGCCAAGGGGCTGACCGAGAATCGCGTGCTGTACGGCCATGTGTTCCGCAACGCCATGCTGATCGTCGTGGCCGGCTTTCCCAGCGCCTTCATCGGCGTGCTGTTCACCGGGGCGCTGCTGATCGAGGTGATCTTCTCGCTGGACGGGCTGGGGCTGCTGGGCTTCGAGGCGGCGATCAACCGCGATTATCCGATCATGTTCGGCACGCTGTATTTCTTCACCCTGCTGGGGCTGCTTCTGAACCTGCTGGGCGACCTGATGTATGTCGTCATCGACCCGCGCATCGATTTTGAGAGCCGGGAGGTCTGACCGGTGACGGATACCGCCTTCGCGGCCGACCCCGAGACGCCGGCCCAGGACCGCTTTCTGGGCATCGCCATCACGCCGCTGACCCGCCGCCGGCTGGAGAATTTCCGCGCCAACAAGCGCGGATTCTGGTCGCTGTGGATTTTCCTGGTGCTGTTCGTGCTGTCGCTGTTCGCCGAGCTGATCGCCAACGATAAGCCGATCCTGGTCTATTACGATGGCGGCCTGTACGCGCCGGTGGCCAAGGCCTATCCGGAAACCGTCTTTGGCGGCTTCTTCCCGACCGAGGCGGATTATACCGACCCCGCCGTGCAGGAACTGATCCTGGACAAGGGCTGGATGATCTGGCCGCTGATCCCCTACAGCTACAACACGGTCTCCAGCGACCTGACCGGCCCGGCCCCCTCGCCGCCTGACGGCAACCACTGGCTGGGCACCGACGACCAGGCCCGCGACGTGCTGGCGCGGCTGATCTACGGCTTCCGCCTGTCGATCCTGTTCGGCCTGACGCTGACCTTCTTCAGCTCGATCATCGGCGTGGCGGCCGGCGCCGTGCAGGGCTATTTCGGCGGCTGGCTCGACCTGCTGGCGCAGCGCTTCATCGAGATATGGTCCGGCCTGCCGGTGCTCTATCTGCTGATCATCCTGGCCAGCGTGGTGGAGCCGAATTTCTGGTGGCTGCTGCTGCTGATGCTGTGCTTCTCCTGGATGGCGCTGGTCGGCGTGGTGCGCGCGGAATTCCTGCGCGCCCGCAATTTCGACTATGTCCGCGCCGCCCGCGCGCTCGGCGTCTCCTCGACAATCATCATGGTCCGCCATGTGCTGCCGAACGCCATGGTGGCGACGCTGACCTTCATGCCCTTCATCCTGAACTCCTCAATCACCACGCTGACCTCGCTGGATTTCCTGGGCTTCGGCCTGCCGCCCGGCTCCGCCTCGCTGGGCGAGCTGCTGGCCCAAGGCAAGGCCAACCTGCAGGCGCCCTGGCTCGGCATCACCGGCTTTCTGGTGCTCGCCGTGATGCTCAGCCTGCTGATCTTTGTCGGCGAGGCGGTGCGCGACGCCTTCGACCCGCGAAAGACGCTGCGATGACCGCTCCCCTGCTCGCGGTCGAGAATCTGTCGGTGCGCTTCACCGCCCGCAACCGGGTGGTGGAGGCGGTGAAGCATGTCTCCTTCACCGTCGCCAAGGGCGAGACGGTGGCGCTGGTCGGCGAATCGGGGTCCGGCAAGTCGGTCTCGGCGCTGTCGATCCTCCAGCTTCTCCCCTACCCGGCGGCGCAGCACCCCAGCGGATCGATCCGCTATCGCGACATGGAGATGATGGGCCAGGACCAGCGCGCCCTGCGCAAGGTGCGCGGCAACGAAATCTCGATGATCTTCCAGGAGCCGATGACCAGCCTGAATCCGCTGCATATCGTGGAGCGGCAGATCGGCGAAATCCTGGCCGTCCATCGCGGCCTGGGCAAGGAGGCGGCGCGCGCGCGGACCATCGAGTTGCTGGAGCAGGTCGGCCTCGACAATGTGGAGCAGCGGCTGGGCAGCTACCCGCACCAGCTTTCCGGCGGGCAGCGCCAGCGCGTGATGATCGCCATGGCGCTGGCCTGCCGACCGAAGCTGCTGATCGCCGACGAGCCGACCACCGCCCTCGACGTCACCATCCAGGCGCAAATCCTGCTGAAGCTGCGCGAGCTGAAGCGCGACACGGGCATGTCGATGCTGTTCATCACGCACGATCTGGGCATCGTGCGCAAGATGGCCGACCGGGTCTATGTGATGACCCAGGGCGAGGTTGTGGAGCATGGTCCGGTCGCTGAGATTTTCGCCAACCCGCAGCATCCCTACACCCAGCGCCTGCTGGCCGCCGAGCCGAAGGGCAGGCCCGCCCCGGTGCCGGCCGCGGCGTCGGAGATGCTGGCCGGCGAGGGGGTGAAGGTCTGGTTTCCGGTCAAGCGCGGTGTGCTGCGCCGCACCGTCGGCCATGTGAAGGCGGTGGACGGCGTGGATCTGGCGATCCGCGAGGGCGAGACGGTGGGCGTGGTCGGCGAGAGCGGCTCCGGCAAGACCACGCTGGGGCTGGCCCTGCTGCGGCTGGAGCGCGCCGAGGGCGTCATCCGCTTCGACGGCGCTGAAATATCCGCGCTGAGCACCGGCCAGCTGCGCCCGCTGCGCCGGGAAATGCAGATCGTCTTCCAGGACCCCTTCTCCTCGCTCAGCCCGCGCCTGTCGGTGGCGGATATCGTCGGCGAGGGGCTGGCGGTGCATCGGCTGGCGCAAACCAAGGCCGAGCGCGACCGGATGATCGATGCGGTGCTGGAGGAGGTCGGCATCGACCCCGCCATGCGCTTTCGCTACCCGCACGAATTTTCCGGCGGGCAGCGCCAGCGCGTCGCCATCGCCCGCGCCATGGTGCTGAAGCCGCGCCTGGTGGTGCTGGACGAGCCGACCAGCGCGCTGGATATGAGCGTGCAGGCGCAGATCGTCGAGCTGCTGCGCGACCTGCAGGCCCGGCACGGCCTGGCTTACATGTTCATCAGCCACGATCTGAAAGTGGTGCGCGCGCTGGCCCATCAGGTCATCGTGCTGCGCCAGGGCAAGGTGGTCGAGCAAGGCCCGGCCGATGCGATTTTCGACCGGCCCGCCGACCCCTACACGAAAGCGCTGATGAAGGCGGCCTTCGATCTGGAAGCGGTGGAGGATGGCGTGGTAAAGACCTGACAGCAGGTCTTACAACTATCCGCCGTCAATAAGGGGTTTCCATGGCCGTTCTGTTCAAATCCAATTCGGATTCCGCCGCCCGCTGGGCGCAGGAGATCAGAAAGCTGGTGCCGGACGTCGATTTCCGCATCTGGCCGGATTATGGCGATCCCGCCGACATCAAGTTCGCGCTGGTCTGGGGCATGCCGATCGGGGAGTTTCATAAATTCCCCAATCTGCGCTGCATCGCCTCGCTGGGGGCCGGCGTCGACCATATCTTCCGCGACCCCGACCTGCCCGAGGGCGTGGCGATCACCCGCCTGGTCGATCCCTGGATGGCCGAGGCGATGAGCGAGTATGTGCTGTTGCAGGTGCTGCGCTTCCACCGCCAGGGCGATACCTATGCCCGGTTCCAGGCCGAGAAGCATTGGGAGACCCTGCCCTTCCCGGATACTGCGCAGCGCCGGGTCGGCATTCTGGGTCTGGGCGTGCTGGGCGAGGATGCGGCGGTGAAGCTGGCCCGCCACGGCTTCCCCACCGCCGGCTGGAGCCGCCGGGCGAAGCAGATCGACGGCGTCGAATGCTTCCACGGGGCCGAGGGGCTGAAACCGTTCCTGAACCGTACCGATATCCTGTGCTGCCTGCTGCCGCTGACGCCGGAAACCGAGGACATCATCGACGCCAAGCTGCTGACCGAGCTGCCGAAGGGCGCCTACATCGTGAATTCGGCGCGCGGCCGCCATGTCGTCGACGAGGATCTGATCGCCGCAATGGATGCCGGCCATATCGCCGGCGCGGCGCTCGACGTGTTCCGACAGGAGCCGCTGCCGGCCGAGCATCCCTACTGGACCCACCCGAAGGTGCTGCTGACCCCGCATGCCGCGGCCCTGACCAACCCGCGCACGGCGGGCCAGCAGGTGGCGGAGAATATCCGCCGCGTGCTCGCAGGCGAAGCGCCGCTGCATCAGGTCGACCGCGCCGCCGGCTATTGAGGAAGGCGGCCTACGGGCTGGGGTGCAAATCCATATGGTTGCGATGGGAGGCGGCCGCCGTCTCCTTCGCCACCCGGTTCAGCCGGCGGGCGGCGTTGAATTCCGCCCCCACGATCAGCGCCGCGGCCGAGAGATAGAAGAACAGCAGCGTGATGACGATGCCGCCCAGGCTACCATAGACCACGGTGAACCGCCCGAAGCTGCGCAGATACCAGGAAAAGACCACCAGGATCGCCAGCCAGGTCACGCCACTTAGAATCGCTCCCGGAACGACATCGCGAAAGTGCTGGCGCACATTCGGCAGCCAGCGATAGAGCAGCGCGATCCCGATCCAGACGATCAGGATCGACAGGGCGATCTGCACCGCGTTCACGATCCACACCGTCGCCGCCGCGATGCCCAGCCAGCGCGCCAGCGGCTCCCACAGAAGCGGCAGGAAGACGAAGGACGTCATCACGAACAGCACCGCGACCGAGGAGATCAGCACGATCGCCGTGCCCTGCAACCGGCGCATCAGGAAATGCCGGTTGGTCTCCACATCGTAGGCGGCGTTCAGCGCGTCGCGCAGCGCCTCGACGCCGGAGCTGGCGGCCCACAGGGTCATCAGCATGGAGAAGGTCAGCACCCCGCCCTCGCCGGTGGTCAGTACCTGCTGGATCGCCGGGCGAAGCGTGTCGGCAACCTCCGGCGGCACGCTCTGCAACGCGAAATCGACGAAATCGCGCGCCGTCTGGGTTTCGCCCAGCGTCGCCGCCACCGCGGTCAGGAAAATCAGGAACGGAAACAGCGCGAACAGGCTGCTGAAGGAGATCGCCCCCGCCCGCGTCATCCCCTCATGCTGGACGAAGCGGATCGCCGTGGTGGCGATCAGATTGTAGCAGCCGCCGACGATGCCCCAGAGCTTGCCGGAGGCCATCCTACGCGACCGCCTGCGGCGTGGCGCCGGGGGCCTGGCCGGGGGTCGGCTGCGGCGTGTTTTGCGCCCCGGCGGCATCGATGACCAACACCGCGAAATCCGACAGGAAGACCGACCCCTTCACCGTGCGCTGCACCAGAACGCTGCGCCGGTCGGCATCGTCCACCTTGCGTTTCAGCATGCCCAGCTCGCCCAGCCGGTCGAGCGCGCGGGTGATCGCCGGCTTGGAGATGTTGAGCGTCTGGGCCAATCCGCGCACCGTGTGCGGCGGCGGCGTCAGATACACCGTGAGCAACACCGCCATCTGCCGGGCCGACAGATCGGGCGCATCGGCCCGCACGCCGTTCACCAGCGCAATCCGCCACAGATCGAGTGCCTGGTTCTGAGTCAGCATCGCCATTGCCAAGACCGCCAGCATGCTTTGCATGGAAACTCCGTAACGCAGCGGCAACCGCAGCTCGTTACGATAACGAACTGAATGGTACAGCCGATGAGTGGTTCCGCAAAGAATAATCCGACGAACGCGCGGTTTTGTTCCCAGGCAAATGAACGGGAGGCCGCCTTAAGCCCTCAAGCGTACTGGCCCTTCAGATAGGCGAACACCGCGCGGATCGCCTGCGCCTCGCCGCCCTCGGGCCGGCCGGGGCGGTCGCTGGGGTTCCAGGAATAGACGTCGAAATGCGCCCATCGGGTCGTGTCGGAAACGAAATTCTGCAGGAACAGCGCCGCCGTGACGGACCCGGCGAAACCGCCGCTGCCGGTCGATGAGGTGTCGGCGATCTTCGCCTTCAGCATGCGCTTATAGGGCTGGTAGAGCGGCAGCCGCCAGCAGGGATCGCCCTCCGCCTCGCCGGCCGCCAGAATATCGGCGGCAAGCCGGTCGTCATTGCTGAACAGCGCCGGCAGGTCGGGGCCCAGCGCCACGCGGGCCGCCCCGGTGAGGGTGGCGAAATCCAGCAGCAGCTCCGGCTTCTCGGAATCCGCCTCGACCAGCGCGTCGGCCAGGATCAGCCGGCCTTCGGCGTCGGTGTTGCCGACCTCGACGGTCAGCCCGTTGCGCATGCGGATGATATCCATCGGATGGAAGGCATTGCCGGAGACGGCGTTCTCCACCGCCGGGATCAGCACGCGCAGCCGCACTTTCAGCCCGGCCTCCATGATCATCCGCGCCAGGCCCAGCGTCTGGGCCGCGCCGCCCATATCCTTCTTCATCAGCAGCATGCCGCCGGAGGGCTTCAAATCCAGCCCGCCAGTATCGAAGCACACGCCCTTGCCGACCAGCGTGACCTTGGGATGCTTCTTGTCGCCCCAGGTGAAGTCGATCAGGCGCGGGGCCTGGGCCGCCGCCCGGCCGACGGTATGGATGCCGGGATAATTCTGCTTCAGCAGATCGTCGCCGACGATCACTTTGGCCTTGCTCTTGGCCGCCTTGGCAAGGCCGGCCGCGGCATCGGCCAGCTCGGCCGGGCCCAGATCGCCGGCCGGGGTGTTGATCAGATCGCGGACCATGGCGATGGCGGCGGCCATGCTCTCCACCTCCGCCTTATCCGCGCCGGCGGGCCAGACCAGCGTGGGCCGGACGCGCTCATCCTTGCGGTAGCGGGTGAAGCGGTAGCAACCCAGCGCCCAGCCCAGCGCCACGCGATTGGCCTCCGACGGCGTGAACGCCGCCTCCAGCCGGTAACGCCCGGCCGGCAGCCGGTCCGGCAGGCCGGCGACGGACCATACGCCCCAATCCGCCTCCACGCCGATCAGCACTTGCGGGGCCGCGTCGTCTTTCCCATCTGTCGGCAGGAAGCAAATTTCCCCGGCCTCGCCCTTGAAGCCGGTCGCCGCCACCCAGGCCCGCCGTCCGGCGGGCTGCTCCGCCAACCATTGCGTCAGGTCGCGTTGCCGTACCGGAATAAGGGTGACGGTGCCGGCATTGGCGCGGTTGGCGAAAGCGGATTGGGACACGGCGGCGGCTCCTAAAGGGCAGCGGGGACAGTGATATCGGCCGAAGGATGGCCCGGTTTGCCGGGCCTGCAAAGCCCGTTTCACGCGCAAGGTTGCGCCAACGGGCGGATGCGGGCAGGTTTGCGGGGCTCTGCCGAAGCTGAGGCCGACAGGTTTAGTGGGGGAGATAAAAAATGAGCGTTTCAGACGAAGCCGACAGCGCCATCACGCTCGTCATCGGCAACAAGAATTATTCCTCCTGGTCGCTGCGCGCCTGGCTGGCGCTGAAGATGACCGGCGAGGATTTCACCGAGGAGCTGATCCCGCTCGGTCAGGGCAATTCGCGCGAGCAGATTCTGCGTCACGCGCCGTCCGGCCAGGTGCCGGTGCTGAAACAGGGCGGCCTGGTGATCTGGGACAGCCTGGCGATCTGCGAATATCTGGCCGAAACCTATCCCGACGCCACCTTGTGGCCGGCCGACCCGGCGGCCCGAGCAGTCGCCCGCGCGGTCTCCGCCGAGATGCATAGCGGGTTTGCCAAGCTGCGCCAGAACATGCCGATGGATGCGCGCGAGAGCCTGCCGGGCAAGGGCATGGCGACGGGCGTGCAGGATGATATCAACCGCATCACCGCGATCTGGCGCGATTGCCGCCGGCGTTTCGGCGGCGACAACGGCTTCCTGTTCGGCCACTTCACCATTGCCGATGCGATGTTCGCGCCCGTCGTGCTGCGCTTCAACACCTACAAGCCGGAGATCGGCGACGACGCGCTGGCCTATTGCGCCACGATCCTCAGCCTGCCCGAGGTCGAGGCCTGGGTCGCCGCCGCCAGCAAGGAACCCTGGATAATCGAGCAGGAAGTGGCGTAGCGCCCGCCCCGGAAATCTCCGGGCGGGATCAGTTCGTCTTGCCCGCCGCCGGCAGGCGGGCGGGCTGCTTGCCGACTTCCTCGTAATAACGCATCGCGCCGGGATGCAGCGGGATGGCAACCCCGTCCAGCGCCGTTTCCAGCTGGATCTGCCGGGCCAGCGGGTGGCCGCGCTCCAGCGCCGGGCGGGCGGCTTCGTGCCACAGCGCCCGGGTCATCTGATAGACCAGCTCCTCCTCCACTTCGGAGGAAACCACCCACAGCGCGCCGACCGTCAGGGTCGGGGTTTCCGGCAGGCCATCATAGGTATCAGCCGGGATGGCGCCCGCCGTGAAGAATGGATAGGCGGCCGTCACCTTCTCCGCCGGCGCGCCTTCGATCGGGATCAACCGCACCGGCTGGCGGCGGGCCAGCTCCGTGATCGCCGCCGTGGGCGGGCCGGCGATGAAGAACAGCGCGTCGATCTCGCCGGCCGCCAGCTTGTCGATGGAAGGGCCGGGCTGCGCATAGACCGGTTTGATCGCCTTCTCGCCAAGACCATAGGCCTTCAGCAATATCTGCGCATCGACCATGGTGCCGGAGCCCTTGTCGCCCAGCGACACGCTGCGACCCTTCAAATCCTTCACCGTTTTCATCGGGGCGTCGGCGCGCACGACAAGATGGATCGCCTCGCGATACAGCGCCGCGATGGCGCGCAGTTTGCCGCCCTCCTTCTTACCCTTAAAGGAATCGCTGCCGTGAAAGGCGGAATAGGCGATGTCGGCCTGCACCAGGGCGGATTCGATCTCGCCACGGCCGATGGCCTCTATGTTCTCGACCGAGCCGCTGGTGGTCTTCGCCGCCGCAATCAGGCCGGGCACGCCGCAGCTGCCGCCCCGGTCGCAGGGCCGCGAGCCTTGCGGGTTGCTGATGATCGAGGCGATCATCGTGCCGATCGGAAAATAAGTGCCGCTGGTGGAGCCGGTGGCGATGCGCAGGAACTTCACGCCCGACCCTTGGGCGAGCTGCTGGGCCGACGCCGCGCTGGCGACGGACCCGGCGATCAGCGCCATCGCACCGGCCAGCCAGGCGCGCCGCATCCAGGCCCATCGGCGCCGCGTCGCGCGGGTGCCGGAATCCTGAATCGTCGCTCTGTGCCGCTGCATGGCGGGCGTCTCCAATAGCTCGCCCCATTCCGGCCCGAAGACCGCTCGAAAACCGCCGCCCCCTGTCTCTCCGTTAAGCTATGGCGGTTGCCCAGGAGAGCAAGGATAGAGCGGCGTCCGGTAAGAAACCCTTAAGATGAAGCCTCATAATGACGGAACGCCGGAACCGCGCGGCCGTTGCGATCCGCGGCAAACTGTCGCGGCCCGCCACCGCCTGACCGCTAGGCCAGATCGCGGCCGATGCGCGGATAATAGGCCGCCAGCGTCGCCCCGCGCGCCACCATGAACAGCATGAAGGCGCTCCACAGGCCGGCATTGCCCCAATGCGGGATCAAAAGCTCCCCCGCCGCGACGCACAGCGCCAGGCAGAGGATCATCGCGTTGCGCACCTCCACCGTCCGCGTCGCGCCCAGGAAGACGCCGTCATAGGTGTAGCCCCAGACCGAGACCAGGGGCGAGGCGATCGCCCAGGGCAGCAGCGCATAGGCGGTGGCCCGCACCGCCTCGATGCCGGTCAGCAGGCGGATCAGCGCTGGGCCGCCGGCGACCCAGAACAAGGAGAACAGCACGGCGAAGATCAGCGCCCACAGGAAGGAGGCGCGCACCGCCGCGCGCAGCACCCGGCGGTCGCGCTGGCCGACGGCGCGGCCAACCAGCACCTCGGCGGCATGGGCGAAGCCGTCCAGCGCATAGGCCATGATCGACTGGAATTGCAACAGGACCGCATTGGCGGCCAGCGTGACGTCGCCCATCGCCGCCCCCTTGGCGGTGACATAGCCGAAGGCGGTGAGCAGGCACAGCGTGCGGATGAAAATGTCGCGGTTCACCACGATCATCTTGCGCAGCGCGGCGGCGTCCAGGATGCGCGCCCGGCGGAAATCGCCGCCCATCTCCGCCAGCAGCCGCCGGGCGATCAACAGCCCCAGCGCCAGGCCGGCATATTCGGCGATCACGCTGGCGACGGCCACGCCCTCCACCCCCCAGCCCCAGCCCAGGACGAACAGCAGGTCGAGCGCGAGGTTGACCAGGTTCATCGCCAGCTGCATCAGCAGCGTGACCTTGGCCTTCTGCAAGGCCAGGAACCAGCCGATCAGCGCGAATTTCGCCAGCGCCGCCGGGGCCGACCAGATGCGGATCAGGAAATAATCCCCCGCCTCGGCGGCGACCGCCGGACTGCCGCCGATGGCCCAGAGCGCGAATTCCAGGATCGGCTTTTGCAGCAGGATGGCGATCAGCCCCAGCGCGCCGGCCATCAGCATGGCGCGGGCCAGGGTGGAGCGCACCTCCTCCAGATCGCCCGCCCCCGCCGCCTGGGCGGCGAGGCCGGTGGTGCCCATGCGCAGGAAGCCGAAGCTCCAGAACAGGTAATTGAAGATCAGCGCGCCGACCGCGACCGCGCCGATATGATGCGGCTCCGGCAGATGGCCGACCACGGCGGTATCCACCACGCCGATCAGCGGCACCGTGATGTTGGACAGGATGATCGGCCCGGCCAGCAGCCAGACGCGGCGGTTCCACTCGGAGGAGATTGGCGGGGCGGGCATGATCCGGTGCTGGCGACGGGCTTGGCTTGCGGGAGACGGACAGTAGCGCCGGAATCCCGGGACCGGAAGAGCACGCATCGCGCTTGCAACCTGGACGCTTATGACTAATGGTGGGCTGGCTTTGATCGCAACAGCGGAATGCCGCTCTTGTCTCCCGCGCTCGATCTTCGTCCCATCCTGTTTGTCCTGGGCTGGCTGCTCACCGTTCTCGGCGGGGCCATGCTGGTGCCGCTATTCGTTGACCTGGCGCTCGGCCATCCCGATTGGACCAGCTTCCTCGCCTCGGCGATCATCACCGGCTTCACCGGCTTCAGCCTGGTGCTGACGATGCGCGGCCGCACGCTGGTGCTGCGCCGGCAGCAGACATTCCTTTTGACCACCTCGGCCTGGGTATCGACCGGCGTGTTCGGCTGCCTGCCCTTCATGCTGTCGGAATTCGAGCTGGATTTCGCCGGCGCCTTTTTCGAGACCATCTCCGGCCTCACCACCACCGGCTCTACCGTGATGGCCGGGCTGGACACCGCGCCGCCGGGCATCCTGCTATGGCGCTCGATCCTGCAATGGCTGGGCGGCATCGGCATTATCGGCATGAGCCTGGTGATCTTCCCGTTCCTGCGCATCGGCGGCATGCAGCTCTTCAAGACCGAATCCTCCGACACGACGGAGAAGATCCTGCCCTCGGTCGGCCGGCTGGGCGTGGCCATCAGCCTGGTCTATCTGGGGCTGACAATCCTATGCACCCTGGCCTACTGGGCCGCCGGCATGACCGGCTTCGAAGCCGTGCTGCATTCCATGACCACATTGTCGACCGGCGGCTATTCCAACCATGACAGTTCCTTCGCCTATTTCGAGGAAGGGGCGATCCATTGGGTCGGCATCATCTTCATGACCGCCGGCAGCCTGCCCTTCGCGCTGTTCATCGGCGCGCTGCTGGGCCGGCCGATGATGCTGTTCGGCGATCGCCAGGTGAAGATGTTCCTGGCCTTCCTCGCCCTGGCCAGCCTGGCGGTGACCGCCTCGCTGATGATCACCGAAGTGGATCTGGATTTCGGCGAGGCGCTGACGCTGGCGACCTTCAACGTGGTCTCCATCGTCAGCACCACCGGCTACGCCTCGGCCGATTATTCGCTGTGGGGCGGCTTCGTCGTGGTGTTCGTCTTCCTGCTGATGGTGGTCGGCGGCTGCACCGGCTCCACCACCGGCGGCATCAAGATGTTCCGGCTGGATATCGCCTGGAAGCTCTATGGCGGCTATATCCGCAATTTGCTGATGCCGCATGCGGTGAATGTGCCGCATTATAATGGCCGCCCGGTCACGGACGAGCTGGGCCGGGCGGTGCTGCTCTACATCTTCCTCTACCTGGCCACCTGCACGGCCCTCAGCCTGGCGCTGGCAATGCTTGGCATGCCGGCGCTGGAGGCCGCCAGCTCGGCTTTTTCCGCGGTCGGCAATGTGGGCCCCGGCCTGGGCCCCATCGTTGGCCCGGTGGGCAATTTCGCCGACATCCCCGATACCGCGAAATGGCTGATGAGCTTCGGCATGCTGCTGGGGCGGCTGGAATTCTTCACCGTGCTGGTGCTGCTCAGCCCGAATTTCTGGAAGGCCTGACGGAAACATAACCGGCGGGAACGGCGTTATTGATTTCAGAGCGCCTTTCCGCTCCTCCCCACATTCCTAGCGAGCGCCCGCATGCCCACCGATGTCGTGCTGATTTTCGTGCTGCTTGTCGTCGTCATGGCCCTGTTCATCTGGGACCGCTGGCGCTACGACCTTGTCGCCTTCGGGGCGCTGCTCGCCGCCACCGCCCTGGGGCTGGTGCCGGCGAACGAGGCTTTCCTGGGCTTCGGCCATCCCGCGACGGTCACGGTGGCCGCGGTGCTGATCATCAGCCGCGGCCTGTCCAACACCGGCGTGGTCGATATGATCGCCGCCGCCATCCAGCCGATGACCAAGCGTACGGTCACCCATGTCGGCGCGTTTTCCGGCACGGCGGCGCTGCTCTCCACGGTGATGAACAATGTCGGCGCGTTGGCGCTGATGATGCCGGCAGCCATCCAGTCGGCGCTGAACGCCAAGCGGTCGCCGGCCGCGATCCTGATGCCGATGTCCTTCGCCGCCATTCTGGGCGGGCTGGTCACGCTGATCGGCACGCCGCCCAACATCATCGTCGCCACCTTCCGCGCCGAGGCCATGGGCGAGCCGTTCGGCATGTTCGACTTCACGCCGGTCGGCGGCCTTGTCGCCCTGATCGGCGTGGTCTTCATCGCCACGGTCGGTTGGCGGCTGATTCCCAAGGAGCGGCGCAGCGCGGCCTCCTCGCTCGACATTTTTGATATCGAAAATTACGTAACCGAAATGAATGTCACGGAAAGCTCGCCGATCAGCGGCAAGAGCTTTCAGGAGCTGGAAGAGGCGCTTGAGGATATCGACGCGGTAGTGATCGGCCTGGCCCGTGGCAGCCGCTTCATCCTGGCCGGTCGGCGCGACGAAAGGCTGTTGCCGAACGATGTGCTGTTGATCGAGGCCTCGCCCGAGGCTATCGGCCAGGCGGCGGAGATTCTCGATCTCGCCTTGCCCGGCGCGCCGCTGAAAGAAGATGAGGAAGAAAAGGCGCGCGACGAGGAAGAGGAGACGCCCAACACCCGCGCCCGGTTGAATGCCAGCAACAATACGCTGGTCGAGGCGGTGGTGGCGCAGAATTCCGCCATCGAGGGCTATACGCCCGCCTCCACCCGGATGCGCCGCCGCTATGGCGTCAATCTGCTGGCGGTTTCGCGCCAGGGCAAACCCTATCGCGGGCGGCTGCGCTCCTTCCGCTTCCAAGTCGGCGACGTGCTGCTGCTGCAGGGCGACACCGACCGGCTGCCGGACATCATCCAGGAGCTGGGCTGCCTGCCGTTGGCCCCGCGCAAGCTGATGGGCGCCAGCCGGCGGCTCGCCTGGGCGACCATCGCCATCTTCGGCGCCGCCATCGTCGCCTCCAGCTTCAATCTGATGGACCTGACCGTATCGCTGGGCATCGCCGCCATCCTGCTGGTGACGCTGGGCAGCGTGCGGCCGCTGGAAATATACGAGAGCGTCGACTGGCCGGTGATCGTGCTGCTGGGCGCGATGATCCCGGTCGGCACCGCGCTCCAGACCACCGGGGCGACCGAAGTGCTGGCGCAAGGCATCGTCGACCTTACCTTCGGCGCGCCGCCCATCGTCGTTCTGGCCCTGCTGATGGTGGTGACGATGACGCTGAGTGACATCATGAACAACGCCGCCACCGCCCTGGTGATGGCGCCCATCGGCGTCGGTATCGCCAAGGTGCTGCAGGTCAGCCCCGACCCGTTCCTGATGACCGTCGCCATCGCCGCCTCCTGCGCCTTCCTCACGCCCATCGGCCACCAGAACAACGCCCTGATCATGGGCCCCGGCGGCTATAAATTCGGCGATTACTGGCGGTTGGGGCTGCCGCTGGAAGTGCTGATCCTGGTCGTCTCCCTGCCCGCCATCCTGTTCTTCTGGCCGCTTTAATGCGGGAGGGGAAAAGGGGGCCGGCCTTTTCTTCCTATCCGTCATTCCTGGGCTTGTCCCCGGGAATCCAGGGTTCAGCCTACGCGACCGACATCCAGTAAGCGGAAGCATGGACCCCCGGCACAAGGCCGGGGGTGAGGGTCGGAATAGGAGGCAATAAAGAGAATCGTCTGGTCGCCTGCCCTATACAGCCGGCGCCGCTTTCTCTTTCGTCATGGTCGGATTTGATCCGACCATCCAGCGAACGGCGCGGCCTGGTTTGGCCCCCGGGTCAAGCCCGGGGGTGACGAAAGAAAGCAGGAACCCTTAGGCGAGCCTCAGATATGGATCGGCCTGCCATGGACGGCCAGCGCGGCTTCCTTGACGGCCTCATTCAGGGTCGGATGGCCGTGGCAGGTCATGGCGATGTCCTCGGCGGAGGCACCGAAGGCCATGGCGGTTGCCACCTCATGGATCAGCGTGCCGGCCTCGGCGCCCAGGATATGGCAGCCCAGTACCCGGTCGGTCTTGGCGTCGGCCAGGATCTTCACCAGCCCGTCGGTCATGTTGATCGCGCGCGCACGGCCATTGGCGGTGAACGGGAACTTGCCGACCTTGTACGCGACCTTGGCTTCCTTCAGCTCCTCCTCGGTCTTGCCGATGGAGGCGACTTCCGGCCAGGTATAGACGATGCCCGGCACCAGATTGTAATCCACATGCGCGGCCTCGCCGGCCATGATCTCGACGGCGGCGATGCCGTCCTCCTCTGCCTTATGGGCCAGCATCGGGCCGGGGATCGCGTCGCCGATGGCGTAGATGCCGTTCACGCTGGTCTGGTAGTCCTCATCGACCTGGATGAAGCCGCGCTTGTCCAGCGCCACGCCCAGCGCCTCAAGGCCGAGGCCCTGCGTGTAGGGCCGGCGGCCGATGGCGACCAGCACCACATCGGCCTTCAGCTCTTCCTTCTTGCCGCCGGCAGCCGGCTCGACGGTCAGGGTGACGCCGGACTTCGCCGTCTTGGCGCCGGTCACCTTGCTGCCGAGCATGAATTTGAAGCCCTGCTTGGTCAGCACGCGCTGGAACTGCTTGCCGATATCCTGATCCATGGTGGGAACGATGCGGTCAAGGAATTCGACAACCGTCACCTCGGACCCGAGGCGGCGCCAGACCGAGCCCATCTCCAGCCCGATCACGCCGCCGCCGATGACCACCAGATGCTTCGGCACGGAGGACAGCTCCAGCGCGCCGGTCGAGGTGACGATCTGCTTCTCGTCGATCTCCACACCCGGCAGCGGGGTCGATTCCGAGCCGGTGGCGATCAGGATCTTGCCGGCCTTCAGCGTGTGCTTCTTGCCATCCTCGCCGGTCACCAGCACCTCGCCAGCCTTCGGGATGGACCCGGTGCCGACGACCTGTTCGATCTTGTTCTTCTTGAACAGAAAGGCGACGCCGTTGACGTTGGCGGCGACGACGCCATCCTTATGCGCCATCATCTGCTTCATGTTCAGCTTCGGCTTGCCGACATCGACGCCGAAGGCGGCCAGCCCGGATTCCGCCTCGTGGAATTTCTCGGACGCCGCAAGCAGGGCCTTGGACGGGATGCAGCCGATGTTCAGGCAGGTGCCGCCCAGCGTGGCGCGCTTTTCGACGCACGCGACCTTCATGCCGAGCTGCGCGGCGCGGATCGCCGCCACATAGCCGCCGGGGCCGCTGCCGATCACCACGAGGTCGAAGCTGTCAGCCATGATGGTTCCTTAAGGTTTCCGTAAGCCGATTACATGTCCAGCAGCAGGCGCTGCGGGTCTTCCACGGCATCCTTCAGGCGGACCAGGAAGGTAACCGCCTCGCGGCCGTCGATGATGCGATGGTCGTAGCTGAGCGCCACATACATCATCGGCCGGATCTCGACCTTGTCACCGATCGCCATCGGGCGCGGCTGGATCTTGTGCATGCCCAGAATGCCGGATTGCGGCGGGTTGATGATCGGCGTGGACATCAGCGAGCCATAGACACCGCCATTGGAGATGGTGAAGGTGCCGCCCGACATGTCTTCCATCGACAGCTTGCCGTCGCGCGCCTTCAAGCCCAGCGCGTTGATGCCCTTTTCCACACCGGCAAAGGACAGGTGATCGGCGTCGCGCAGCACCGGCACCACCAGACCCTGCGGCGTGCCGACGGCGACACCGATGTCGTAGTAGTTCTTGTAGATGACGTCGTCGCCATCGATCTCGGCATTCACCGCCGGCAGTTCCTTCAGCGCGGCGATGGCGGCCTTCACGAAGAACGACATGAAGCCCAGCTTCACGCCGTGCTTCTTCTCGAACTCGTCCTTGAACTGGTTGCGCAGCGCCATGACGTTGGTCATGTCGATTTCGTTGAAGGTGGTGAGGATCGCCGCGGTGTTCTGCGCCTCCTTCAGGCGCTGGGCGATGCGCTGGCGCAGGCGGGACATGCGCACCCGCTCCTCCCCCTCGCGGTCGGCGCGCGGGGCCTTCGGCGCGGACGGAGCGGCGGAACCGGCCGCCGGGGCCGCACCATAGCTCGCCTTCGCCGTGCCGGCCTCAATGGCCTTCTGCACGTCTTCCTTCACCAGACGGCCATCCTTGCCGGAGGCCTGAATCTTGCGCGGATCGAGATTATTCTCGTCGATCAGCTTCTTCACCGCCGGGGACAGCACCTTGTCATAGCTGGCGGAAGCAGAGGCAGCGGCCGGAGCGGGCGCCGCAGCCGGCTTCGGCGCCTCGGCCTTGGCGGGTTCGGCCTTGGGTTCTTCCTTCTTCGGCTCCTCGGCCTTGGCGGCCGGCTTGGCGGCGGCGCTGGCCTTCTCGTCGATGGTGCCGAGCAGCGCGCCGACCTCGACATTCGCACCTTCCTGGGCGCTGATGTCGGCCAGAACGCCGGCGGCGGGGGAATTCACCTCCAGCGTCACCTTGTCGGTCTCCAGCTCGACCAGCGGCTCATCGACCGCGATCGGATCGCCGACCTTCTTCATCCACTTGGCGACGGTCGCCTCGCTGACGGATTCGCCCAGTGCCGGGACCTTGATTTCGGTTGCCATGCCATCTCCGCTTGGTTTTGACCGGCCGCTCCCCCGAGAAGCGGCCGGTTGCCTATCTACAGCGCCATCCCGCGCCGCTATCGCTATGCGCTTTTGCCGGTCAGGGCTTCCTCGACCAGCTTCGCCTGTTCCGCATTATGCCGCTTCAGCAGGCCGGTGGCGGTCGCCGCTGCCGCCGGGCGGCCGACATAGGTCGGGCGCGTCTGCTTGGCGCCCACCTCGGTCAGCACCGCCTCGATCCTGCGGTCGACGAAGGTCCAGGCGCCCATATTCTCGGGCTCTTCCTGGCACCAGATCATCTCGGCCTTCGGGAAGCGCTTCAGCTCCGCCGCCAGCGCCTTGTGCGGGAACGGGTAGAGCTGCTCCAGGCGCAGGAAGAACACGTTCTTCAGGTCGCGCTTCGCGCGCTCCTCATACAGATCGTAATAGACCTTGCCGGAGCACATGACGACGCGCTTCACATCCTTGTCGTCGCACAGGACATCATTGTCGTACAGCACCCGGTGGAAGGTGGTGCCCTCCGCCATGTCGGCCAGCCTGGAGACCGCCAGCTTGTGCCGCAGCAGCGATTTCGGCGTCATGATGACCAGCGGCTTGCGGAACTTGCGATGCAGCTGGCGACGCAGCACATGGAAATAATTCGCCGGGGTGGTGCAGTTCACCACCTGCATATTGTCTTCCGCGCATTGCTGCAGGTAGCGCTCCAGCCGGGCGGAGGAATGCTCCGGCCCCTGGCCTTCATAGCCGTGCGGCAACAGCATCACCAGGCCCGACATGCGCAGCCATTTATTCTCGCCGGAGCTGATGAACTGGTCGATCACGACCTGCGCGCCGTTGGTGAAGTCGCCGAACTGCGCTTCCCACAACACCAGGGCGCGCGGCTCCGACAGGGTGTAGCCATATTCGAAGCCCAGCACCGACATTTCCGCCAGCGGGCTGTCGATCACCTCGAACTGCGCCTGATTCTCCGACAGGTTGGCGAGCGGGACATAGCGCTCCTCCGTGGTCTGGTCGATGACCACGGCGTGGCGGTGCGAGAAGGTGCCGCGGCCGCTATCCTGGCCGGACAGACGCACCGGATAGCCCTCGGTCAGCAGCGTTCCGAAGGCCAGCGCCTCGCCGGTCGCCCAGTCGAGATTCTCCCCCGTCTCCAGGCGCTTCTTGCGATCCTCCAGCTGGCGCACCAGCTTGCGGTTCACATCCAGCCCCTCGGGCATATCGCACAGCTTCAGGCCGATCTCGCGCAGCTTTTCCAGCGGCACGGCCGTCTCGCCGCGGCGGTCGTCGCCCGAGGCGGTCTCCATGCCGCTCCAGGCCCCTTCCAGCCAGTCGGCCTTGTTCGGCTTGTAGCTGTTGGCCACCTGGAATTCCTCTTCCAGATGGGCCATGAAGTCCTTCTCGACCTGGTCGGCTTCTTCCTGGGTCAGCAGCTTTTCCTCGACCAGGCGCTGGGCGTAGAGCTTGCGCACCGAGGGATGTTGGCCGATGGCCTGATACATGAGCGGCTGGGTGTAGGCCGGCTCGTCGCCTTCATTATGGCCGAAGCGGCGATAGCAGAAGATGTCGATGACCACATCGACGCCGAATTCCTGGCGGTATTCCGTGGCCACGCGGGTGGCATGCACCACCGCTTCGGCATCGTCGCCATTCACATGGAAGATCGGCGCCTCGACCATCTTCGCCACGTCGCTTGGATAGGGCGAGGAGCGCGAATAGGCCGGGCTGGTGGTGAAGCCGATCTGGTTGTTGATGATCAGATGGATCGTGCCGCCGGTGCGATAGCCCTTCAGCTCCGACATGCCGAAGCATTCGGCCACGATGCCCTGGCCGGCGAAGGCGGCGTCGCCATGGATCAGCAGGCCCAGTACCTTGCGGCGCTCGGTATCCTTCAGCTGCGTCTGCTTGGCGCGCACCTTGCCCAGCACCACGGCATCGACGACTTCCAGATGCGACGGGTTGGCGGTCAGCGACAGATGCACCACCTTGCCGTCGAACTCGCGGTCGGTCGAGGTGCCGAGATGATATTTCACGTCGCCCGAACCCTGCACGTCGGCCGGGTTCGCCGGGTTGCCCTGAAATTCGGAGAAGACGGCGCGGAACGGCTTGCCCATGAAATTGGTCAGCACGTTCAGCCGGCCGCGATGGGCCATGCCGATGACGATCTCCTGCACGCCGAGCTGGCCGCCGCGCTTGACGATCTGCTCCAGCGCCGGAATCGCCGCCTCACCGCCATCCAGGCCGAAGCGCTTGGTGCCGGTATATTTCACATGCAGAAAGCGCTCGAAGGATTCGGCCGCCGTCAGCCGCTCCAGGATCGCCTTCTTGCCGTTCTCGGTGAAGTCGGTCTGGTTGCGGATACCCTCGATGCGCTCCTGCAGCCAGGCCTTGCGGGCCGGGTTGGAGACATGGGTGTATTCCACGCCGATGCTGCCGCAATAGGTGTCGCGCAGGATCGACATGATCTCGCGCAGCGTCGCCTTTTCCCGGCCCAGCACATTGTTCAGGAAGATTGGGCGGTCCCAATCGGCCTCGGTGAAACCGAAATGCGCGGGATCCAGCTCGGGATGGTTGAAGCGACTGCCAGCAAGCCCCAGCGGGTCCAGGCTGGCCAGTAGATGGCCGCGCGCCCGGTAGGCCCGGATGATCATCAGCGCGCGGATCGAATCGACCGCCGCCGCCTTCGCCTGCTCCACGCTCATCGTGTCGCCGGCCTTGCCGTTCGTCTTGCCCGGCTTCGCGGCCGCCGCCTCGGGATCGGGCACGCCGATCACCTTGGTGCGGGACCGCGCCCAGCTCGGCCCGTCCAGCGCCACGCCGTTGGCCTCGCCCAGCTCGCCGAAGACGGCTTGCCAGCTCGGATCGACAGAGCCCGGATTTTCCAGATATTTCGCGTACAGCTCGGCAATGAACGGGGCGTTTGCCCCGCTCAGCGCCGATTCGAGATCGATATTGCTTGCCATTGGCTTGCGCGACGCGTCCGCCGCGCTCCCTTCACTGTCGCTATTGCTGCTAGCCCTGCATGACTCTCAGCATGGTGCTGCCGAGACCGGCCGGGGAATCGGTGATCTGGATGCCGGCCGACTTCATGGCCTCCATCTTGTCGCCAGCGCCGCCCTTGCCGCCGGCGATGATCGCCCCGGCATGGCCCATGCGCCGGCCCGGCGGGGCCGTGACGCCGGCGATGAAGCCGACGACCGGCTTCTTCACCTTGCTGTGCTTCAGGAATTCGGCCGCCTCTTCCTCGGCGGAACCGCCGATTTCGCCGATCATGATGATGCCCTCGGTCTGCGGATCGCCGAGGAACATGTCGAGGCAGTCGATAAAGTTGGTGCCGTTCACCGGATCGCCGCCGATGCCGATGCAGGTCGACTGGCCGAGGCCCGCCGCCGTGGTCTGCGCGACCGCCTCATAGGTCAGCGTGCCCGACCGGCTGACGATGCCGATCTTGCCGGCGCGATGGATGTGGCCCGGCATGATGCCGATCTTGCACTGGTCCGGGGTGATAACGCCCGGGCAGTTCGGGCCGATAAGCCGGCTGGCGGAGCCGGCCAGCGCCCGCTTCACCGCCAGCATGTCGATAACCGGAATACCCTCGGTGATGCAGACGATCAGCCGCAGCTCGGCGTCGATGGCCTCCAGGATGGCGTCGGCCGCGAAGGGTGGCGGCACATAGATGACCGAAGCGTCGGCGCCGGTCTTCTCCACGGCGTCGGCTACGGTGTCGAACACCGGCAGGTCGAGATGGCTGGAGCCGCCCTTACCGGGCGTAACGCCGCCGACCATCTTGGTGCCATAGGCAATCGCCTGTTCGGAATGGAAGGTACCCTGCGCGCCGGTAAAGCCCTGGCAGATGACCTTGGTGTTGCGATCGACCAAAACCGCCATTTACTGGGCCTCCTTCACGGCCTTGACGACCTTTTCGGCTGCATCCGCCAGATTGTCGGCGGAAATGATCGGCAGACCCGATTCCGAGAGAATCTTCTTGCCGAGTTCGACATTCGTGCCTTCCAGGCGAACCACCAGAGGCACATGCAGGCTGACCTCGCGGGCGGCGGCGACAACGCCCTCCGCGATCACGTCGCAGCGCATGATGCCGCCGAAGATATTCACCAGGATGCCTTCGACATTGGGGTCGGACAGGATGATCTTGAAGGCCGTGGTGACGCGCTCTTTCGTCGCGCCGCCGCCGACATCCAGGAAATTCGCCGGCTCCCCGCCATACAGCTTGATAATGTCCATCGTCGCCATGGCGAGGCCGGCACCGTTCACCATGCAGCCGATGGCCCCGTCGAGCTTCACATAGTTGAGGCCGTGCTTGGTGGCCTCCAGCTCCATCGGGTTTTCCTCGTCCTCGTCGCGCAGCTCCTCAATGTCGGGATGGCGATAGAGGGCGTTGTCGTCGAAATTCACCTTGGCGTCGAGCGCGATGACCTGCCCGTCGCCGGTCACGACCAGCGGGTTGATTTCCACGATCGAGCAGTCGAGCTGGGTGAAGGCCTTGTACATCGCCAGCATGAACTTCACCGCCGCATTGACCTGCTTGCCTTCCAGGCCGAGGCCGAAGGCGATCTTGCGGGCGTGGAAGGCCTGCATGCCCGTCGCCGGGTCGATGGCGACCTTCAGGATTTTCTCCGGATGCGCCTCGGCCACTTCCTCGATCTCCATGCCGCCCTCGGTCGAGGCCATCACGGTGAGGCGGCTGGTGGCCCGGTCGATCAGCATACCGAGATAGAGCTCGCGCTTGATGTCGCAGCCTTCCTCGATATAGACGCGCTTCACTTCCTTGCCGGCCGGGCCGGTCTGCTTGGTGATCAGCACCTTGCCCAGCATCGCCTTGGCGTTCTCGGCCACATCCTCGACCGACTTCACGACGCGCACGCCGCCCTTGCCGTTCGGATCGTCCTTGAAGCGCCCCGCGCCGCGGCCGCCGGCATGGATCTGGGATTTCACGACATAGACCGGCCCGCCCAGATCCTTCGCGATCTTGCTCGCCTCTTCCGCCGTGTAGGCCACGCCGCCCTTCGGCACCGCCACCCCGTATTTCGCCATCAGCTGCTTGGCTTGGTATTCATGGATATTCATGCGATCCGCCTTCCCGGCTTGTCGATACGCCGCAGACCCCCGTGATCGGGCCCGGTTGACTGAGGTGAATGGCCGTCGGCAGAAGCCCCTCCCGGACGGCCATCATCGCGCAGGTACTCTAGCACCCGGATATGTAGGTTCAACCGGCTGTCGCGTCCATGTTCTTCACGATCTCGACCAGCGCCTTCACGGCGCCGACCGAATTCTCGAACATCTTCTGCTCATCGGCATTCAGCTCGATCTCGACGATCCGCTCCACGCCCTTGGCGCCGATCACCACCGGCACGCCGACATACAGCCCGTCCAGCCCGTAGGCGCCCTTCACATAGGCGGCGCAGGGCAGCACGCGCTTCTTATCCTTCAGGTAGCTCTCGGCCATCTGGATCGCCGAGGAGGCCGGGGCGTAGAAGGCCGAGCCGGTCTTCAGCAGGCCCACGATCTCGGCGCCGCCATCGCGGGTGCGCTGGACGATCTGGTCGATCTTCTCCTGGGTGGACCAGCCCATCTTGATCAGGTCCGGCACCGGGATGCCGGCGACGGCGGAGTAGCGCACAAGCGGCACCATCGTGTCGCCATGACCGCCCAGCACGAAGGCGTTCACATCCTCGACCGAGACCTTGAATTCCTCGGCCAGGAAATAGCGGAAGCGCGCCGAGTCCAGCACGCCGGCCATGCCGACGACCTTCTCGTAAGGCAGGCCGGCGGCGTCGCGCAGCACGCCGACCATGACGTCCAGCGGGTTGGTGATGCAGATCACGAAGGCATCCGGGCAGTTCGCCTTGATGCCGGCGCCGACCGCGCGCATGACCTTGGTGTTGATGCCGACCAGATCGTCGCGGCTCATGCCCGGCTTGCGCGGCACGCCGGCGGTGACGATCACCACGTCCGCGCCCTTCAGGTCGGCATAGTCGTTGGTGCCCTTCAGGACGGCGTCGAAGCCTTCGACCGGGGAGGCCTGGGCGATGTCCAGCGCCTTGCCCTGCGGCATGCCTTCGGCGATGTCGAACAGCGTGATGTCGCCAAGGTCCTTCAGACCGGCCAGGAGGGCGAGGGTGCCGCCGATATTGCCGGCGCCGACGAGTGCGATCTTGTTGCGTGCCATGATCTCTTCCGCTGGTTGTGCGTGCCTGGAAACGTCTCTAGGAAACAGCCCTGTCGCAGGATTCTGCGCGCGTGCGTCGCGCCAGATCGGGGCTGGACGGGGGAGGCTGAATAGGCCGCCGCCCCTGCAACTGCGTCAACCTGCCGCGCCGCAATGAAAAGTGTCGGGTTACTAGCGCGATTCCTTCGCAGGGGCAAGGGAAAGCGGCATTTCAAACTAGCCGTGCTATTGCGCCGCCGAGGCGGCGTCGGCCGGATTTGGCTCTTCCGCCACGGCGCCGCGCCCGAGATGACGCGCGGCGATATAGTCGGCCGACTGCATCTCCATCAGCCGGCTGACCGTGCGCTGGAATTCGAAGGCGCCCTCGCCTTCCCGGTACAGCGCCTCGGGCGGCGCCTCGGCCGAGCAGACCAGGTTGGTCTTGCGCTCATACAGCGCATCGACCAGGTGGATGAAGCGACGCGCCTCGTTGCGGTTCTCCTTGCCCAGGCGCGGGATGCCCTCGACGATTACCGTATGATAGCGGTCGGCGATGGCGAGGTAATCGCCCGCCCCCAGCGGCTTCTGGCAAAGGTCGGCGAAGCTGAACCAGGCCACGCCCCGCGCCGCTTTCGGCACCGGAACGTTTCGCCCCAGCACGGTGACGGATTGGGGCTCGCCCGGATCGTCATCGGTCAGCTGTGCGAAGGTCTCGGCCAGCGCGGCCGCCGCCGCGCCATCCAGCGGCGCGTGGTAGACCGGCCGGCCGCGCAGCCGGTCGAGGCGGTAATCGGTGCCGCCGCTGACCGACAGCACGTCCAGCTTCTGCTTGATCAGGTCGATGAAGGGCAGGAAGCGGTCGCGCTGCAACCCGTTCTTGTACAGATCGTCCGGCGGTTTGTTTGAGGTCGCCACGACCACCACGCCCAGCGCGAACAGCGCCTCGAACAGCCGGCCCAGGATCATCGCGTCGGCGATGTCGTTCACGTCGAACTCGTCGAAGCAGAGCAGCCAGGCGTCAGCGGCGATCTCCCGGGCGGTCGGCGGGATCGGGTCGCCGCCCTCCTGCTTCGCCTTCTGGCGCAGCCGGTGCAGGCGGCCATGCACCTCGGCCATGAATTCGTGGAAATGCACCCGGCGCTTCTTCTCCACCGGCGCGGTGGCGAAGAACAGATCCATCGCCATGGATTTGCCGCGCCCGACCGGGCCGTAGAAATAGATGCCCTGCGGCGGCGGATCGATATCCTTGTGCCGCTTGCCGAAGCCGAATCGCGCGAACCAGCCCTCCGGTTCCGTCGAAGGCCGGTAATGCACCAGCGCATGATGCAGGCTCTGCAGCTTCTCCACCGCCAGCGCCTGATGCTGGTCTGGCCGCAGCGCGCCCGTGGCCAGCTTTTCCCGGTAGATATGCAGCGGTCCGTCGGACATCGCTCGCTTCTTCAGAGTGTCGAATGCGCAGGGTTTAACGGAAAGCGGCGAGGGATACCATAGGCACGCCCTACAGCCGCCCGCCCGTGATCTGGATGCTGGTGCCGGTCACGTAGGACGCAGCGGGCGACAGCAGCCAGAGGATCGCCTCCGCCACCTCCTCGGCGGTGCCGACGCGGCCCATGGGGACGCCGGGAAGCAGGCGGTTCATGCGGTTCATGTCGCCGGTGGAATCGTGGATGTCGGTGGCGATCAGGCCGGGCGAGACGGCGTTCACCCGGATGCCGTCGCCGCCGACCTCCTTGGCCAGGCCGATGGTCAGCGTCTCAATGGCCCCCTTGGTCGCGGCGTAGGGGATCAGCTCCCCGGTGCCGCCCAGGCGCGCGGCGGCAGAGGACAGGTTCACGATGCCGCCGCCCTGCCCGCCATGGCGGGTGGACATTCGCTTCACCGCCTCGCGCGCGACCAGCAGCGCGCCGGTGACGTTCAGATCGACCACGGCGCGGATGGTCTCCAGCGTGGTGTCCTCCAGCCGGCTGCCGGTGCCGGTGATGCCGGCATTGTTCACCACGCCGCCGATCGGCCCCAGCGCCTTCTGCGCCTCGGCGAACAGGCGGATCACATCCGCCTCCACCGCCATGTCGCCCTGGATCAGCGCCGCCTTGCGACCGGCGGCGGCGATATCGGCGGCGACCGCGCCGGCCGCCGCCGCGTTGCCCTTGTAGTTCACCACGACGTCCCAGCCGCGCTGGGCCGCCATGCGGCAGGTGGCGGCGCCGATTCCCCGGCTGCCGCCCGTCACCACCAGAACGCCCATTAGCCCCTCCCCTTTATTCTGCTTGTCGTTACGGCTTGGTCTTTTCGTTTTTCGATACGTCCTGGGGGGCCACCGCGCCCAGCACCACGGTGGCGGTCACCACCATGCGCCGGCTGACCGAGAAGCCCTCGCCCCCGCCGGCATCCATCGCCGGGGCGGCGGCACTCGCCATTTCGCTTTTCATCATCATCTGCGGGCGCGGCATGGGCTGGTTGCCGGTCTGGAAATCGATCATGCGCAGCCGATAGCCTCGCTCCGGGAAGCTTTTGTTCAGCCGGTCCAGCTCCGCCTTCGCCTGTTCGTAGATTTCCGCGCGCAGGGTGGATTCGACCGCCTTGGTCTCCGCCAGGGTCGGCGTGAAATCGATGCCGGCGACGCGAATGCTCAGGCCCGGCTTGCTGGCCTGCTTGGCCTTGTCATGCACCCCGCCCAGCTTCGCCTCCGGCACCCGCGCCTCGGCCATCACCTGCCAGCGCTCCAGCCCGGCCGGATCGAGCTGCCGGTTGAAGCGGGTGGTGCGCCACTCGACGCCGTCGACCAGCCCGGTCAGCGCGCCGTTCACCTGGTCGCGCGCATCGCCCACCTCACCGCCCTGCAGCGCCATGTCGATGGCGACGGTGAGCTTCGCGGTCTTGGTCTCGACCCAATCCTCTACCTCCAGGCGCAGCATCACCTCATCGTCGGCGGGACCGGTGCGCTCAATCGTCTGGGCCGAGGCCAGCACCGGCGTCGCGGCCAGGAAAACGGCTGTCAGGCCGGAAAGCAGCAAGCGTCGCATGGGGATACTCCCGTTTATTGTTCCTGTTCTGCCTCTTACGCCCCGGCGATGGCAAGAGTGAGACGCCATTACGGCAGCGCCGTCACAGGCAATAAATCGTCCGGCCGGCAAATCGCCTCCAGCGTCGGGATCAGCGCCAACTCCGCGCTGCCCGCGGCCTCTGTTGCGGCCAAGGCGGCGACCATGCCGCTGGCCGCCAGCGCCAGGGCCCGGCCAGGATCGTTGGCCCCATTCAACCGGTGGCCCAGGAACAGCGCGCTGAACAGATCGCCAGTGCCGTAGATCGGCCGGTCGACCAGCGGCGCGCGCACGCCCAGCGCGGCCTCGCGGGTCACCGCCAGCGTGGCGACCTCCGGCCCCAGACGCAGGCCGGTGACGATGACCAGCTTCGGCCCTCTTGCCAGCAGGTCGCGGGCGGCGGCCACCGCCTCCGCCTCGTCGCCGACGGACCGGCCGGCCAGCAGCGACAGCTCGAAGGCGTTCGGCGTCACGATATCGGCCAGCGGCAGCAGGCTCTTTTCCATCGCCTCCGGCACGCCGTCGCGCACATAGACCCGCCCGGCATCGCCCATCACCGGGTCAAGCAGATAGAGCGCGTGGCGATTCGCCTGCTTCACCGCCTGCACGGCGGCGACCACGGCGGCGGCGGTCGCCGCCTCGCCCAGATAGCCGGACAGCACGGCATGGCATTCCTCGAACGCTCCCAGCCCGGCCAGGCCGCGCAGCAGCTCCGCGATTTCGGACGCCGGGCGCACGGCGCCGGTGAAGGCGCCATGGCCGGGATGGTTGGAAAAGCACACCGTATCGACGCGCCAGACCGCATGGCCCAGCCGGTTCAACGCCGGTTGGGCGGCGGAATTGCCGACATGGCCATAGGCGACGGCGGATTGGATGGACAGCACATTCATGGGCGGGCGGCATCGGTTGCGGAAGGGGCGAGGCGAGCTTGCCACGCCGGAGGCGATCATGAATAGTCTCCGGCGCTTAACGAGAAGAAGGAGTTAGCCGCATGGCCGCCACCATCCGCCCGCGCCGCAGCGTGCTCTACATGCCCGGCTCCAACGCCCGCGCGCTGGACAAGGCGCGCGGCCTGCCCGCCGACGGGCTGGTGTTCGATCTGGAGGACGCCGTGGCCCCGGACGCCAAGGCCGAGGCCCGCGGGCTGATCCGCGCGGCGATCGCGCAGGGCGGCTATGGCAAGCGCGAGCTGATCGTGCGGGTGAACGGGCTGGGCACGCCCTGGGGCTACCCGGACCTCGCCGAGATGGCCACCGCCGGCGCGCACGCCATCCTGCTGCCGAAGGTGGAGAGCGCCGATACCGTGCGCCAGGCCGAGGCCATCCTGGCCGCCAGCGGCGCGCCGGCCGACCTGGCCATATGGTGCATGATGGAAACCCCGCTGGCGATGCTGGACGCAAAGGACATTGCCCGCGCCACGCCGCGCCTGGGCGGCTTCGTCATGGGCACCTCGGACCTGGCCAAGGATCTGGGCGCGCTGCACACGCCCGACCGGCTGCCCTTCGTCACCAGCCTGGGGCTATGCCTGCTGGCGGCGCGCGCCTATGGGCTGGCCATCCTCGACGGCGTTTATCTCGATTTGACCGACGAGGAGGGCTTCGCGGCCGCCTGCCGGCAGGGCCGCGAGATGGGCTTCGACGGCAAGACGCTGATCCACCCCAAAACCATCGCGGCCGCCAACCAGGTCTTCGCCCCCAGCGCGGACGAAATCGCCTGGTCGCGCAAGATCATCGCCGCCCATGCCGAAGCCGAACGCCAGGGCAAGGGGGTGCTGCTGGTCGATGGCAAGCTGATCGAGAACCTGCACGTCGTCAGCGCCCAGCGCCTGGTCGCCCAGGCCGACGCCATCGCCGCCCTGGAGGCGGAGGCGGGATGACGACCGAAGAGCTTAGCGGCACGCCCCGATGGAGCCTGCCGCGCATTCGTGCTTTCCGTCGATCCAGGTCGCCCCGCTGAGATCGGCGCGGTAGAAATCGGCGTCGCGGATTTCGGCGCCGGTGAAGTCGGCATTGACCAAGATGGCGTTGTGGAAGCGCGCGCGGGCCAGATTCGCCTCGCGCAGCGACGCGCCGGTCAAATCGGCACGGGAGAAATCGGCATAGGTGAAACGGGACCGATCCAGTGTCGCGCCCGTCATCTTGGTTTCCAGGAATAAGGCCCGCAAGCCTTCGACCTCGGCGAGATTGGCGCCGGACAGATCGCTGCGGTTGATGCTGGCCTGGCGCAGGGTCGCTCCCGTCAGATCGACATTCGCGAGTTCCTGCCGGTTGACGTTGCAGCTTCGCCAATCGACGCCGGGCGCCGGCGGATCACCACAGCCCGCCAGGGCGGACTCGGGGACCGGCAACGCAAAACCGGCGGCGAGGGTTATGAGAAGCAAGCATCGCTTTATAGGCATCATGGCCCAGCGAATGTAGCGCCTGATCCCCGACATGCAATGCGCAGGGGAACAAAACCGTCATTTCCTGGCGGTCACGGCGCCTGCATCCACCAGATGTAGTTGTGCGAGGCCGGCGCTTTTGATAAAAAGAAGAGGCGTCGAGGATGCAGGCAGTAATGCCCGGCCCGGGAAGGCAAATCCTCGACGCCTCTCTTTGTCGGAGTCCGGGCAGACCGGAGACCCCGCAGCCTCACAAGCAGCATCGACGCGCGGCCCGAAGGCCGAGGCCCAACGGCCCCACCCCTTATCCGCGATCCCGGCGACAGTCTTGGCACGGACCCGCCGGACGGATAGTGGCTCGCCACCCTCCCCGGTCCCCGCATCCGCCGATGCCGCTCCGGCAGCGCCCGAAGGCAATTCCGAAACGACCCGACTTCCAGCCGGGACGAGAAAGGCCGAAAAGACGGCGGCTTCCGAGGAAGCCCGCCCCGCTGCATCCGCGTCGCCAGCCCGGAACAGGTCCGACCGGCGAGCGGCGCGGCGGTGTCTTTCGCCGAGCGCTTATGCGCTGAATAAGATGCTGTGGGATTTTTCTTTCGCCAACAACAGAAAAAATGCATGATCTCGCATGTTTTTACTGGCATTTTTATAATTCTATTTCATTCACTTACCGTTCACCGTTTCATCCCCAGCCGCCCGCGCCGATATCTCATCCCAAACCACCGGAATGATTGGGAAAATTACGCGCCTGGCCGAGTTATCCCAACCTGTGGATAAAGCCCCGCCAATTCATCCCCGGAACGGCCCTTGCATCGCCTGGACCGGCCCGCACAGCGCCGATCGGCCCGGTCGCATGGCTTGGTTGCGACGCGGCATGGCGCGTTGACTTGATGCCGGGCGCGGTCTAAATCAGACGCGACGCTTACACGGCGATTTCATTCCATCGCATCACAGCGAAGGGGGCACCATGCAGACCGGCGGTAAGGCGGCACGTCCGCTGTCACCCCACTTGCAGATTTATCGGCCGCAGATCACCTCGATCCTGTCGATCCTGCATCGTATCACGGGCATTGCGCTGTCGGTCGGCACGCTGATGTTGACCTGGTGGCTGCTGGCCGCCGCGGCCGGCCCGGATTATTTCGCGACCGCGCACGGCTTCATCACCTCCTGGTTCGGCTGGCTGCTGCTGTTCGGCTGGTCGGTGGCGCTGTTCTACCATCTGGCGAACGGCATCCGGCATCTCGCCTGGGATGCCGGCTGGGGGTTCGAGATTCCGCAGGTCTACACCACCGGCTACGCCGTGCTGGCGGCGACCGCGATCCTGACGGCGATCGCCTGGATCGCCGGCCTGACGATGGGGGGCTGAGGCATGAGCATGCAATCCAATCTCGGCCGCGTGCGCGGCATGGGTTCCGCCAAGGAAGGCGTGAGCCATTGGTGGATGCAGCGGCTGACCGCCATCGCCCTGGTGCCGCTGCTGCTGTGGTTCGTCATCTCGATCATCGCCCATGCCGGCGCGGGCCATGCGGCGGTCGTCGCCTGGATGGGCCAGCCGGTCCCGGCGATCCTGGCCGTGTTGCTTGTCGCCGCCGGCTATTATCACGCTCAACTCGGCATGCAGGTGGTCATCGAGGATTACGTGCATAACGAGGGCGTGAAATTCGCGATCCTCATCGGCTTGAAGTTGCTCACCGTGTTGCTAGGTGTCGCTTCCGTGTTCGCCATCCTGAAGCTGGCTTTCGGAGCTTAACCCATGCAGTCCTACAAGATTGTCGACCATGCCTATGACGTCGTCGTGGTAGGCGCCGGCGGGGCCGGCCTCCGCGCCACCATGGGCGCCACCATGGCGGGCCTCAAGACCGCCTGCGTGACCAAGGTGTTCCCCACCCGCAGCCACACCGTGGCGGCGCAGGGCGGCATAGGCGCCGCGCTGAACAATATGAATGACGGCGATAACTGGCAGTTCCACATGTACGACACCGTCAAGGGGTCGGACTGGCTGGGCGACCAGGACGCGATCGAATATATGTGCCGCAACGCGATCCCGGCGATCATCGAGCTGGAGCATTTCGGCATGCCCTTCAGCCGCACCGAGGAGGGCAAGATCTATCAGCGCCCGTTCGGCGGCCACACCACCAACTACGGCGAGGGCATGGCCAAGCGCGCCTGCGCGGCGGCCGACCGCACAGGCCACGCGCTGCTGCACACGCTGTACCAGCAGTGCCTGAAGCACCGCGCCGAATTCTTCATCGAATATTTCGCGCTCGATCTGATTATCGACGAGGAAGGCGAGTGCCGCGGCGTCATGGCGCTGTGCCTGGAGGATGGCACGATCCATCGCTTCCGCGCGCATCAGGTGGTGCTGGCGACCGGCGGCTATGGCCGGGCCTATTTCTCCTGCACCTCGGCGCATACCTGCACCGGCGATGGCGGGGCGATGGTGCTGCGCGCAGGCCTGCCCCTGCAGGATATGGAGTTCGTGCAGTTCCACCCGACCGGCATCTACGGCGCCGGCTGCCTGATCACCGAGGGCGCGCGTGGCGAGGGTGGATACCTCACCAATTCCGAGGGCGAGCGCTTCATGGAGCGCTATGCCCCGAACGCCAAGGACCTGGCCAGCCGCGACGTGGTGAGCCGGGCCATGACCATCGAGATCAACGAGGGGCGCGGCGTGGGTCCGAACAAGGACCATATCCACCTGCATCTGGAGCATCTGGACCCGGCGGTGCTGAATATGCGCCTGCCCGGCATCTCCGAGACCGCCAAGGTGTTCGCCGGCGTCGAGGTGACGAAGGAGCCGATCCCCGTTGTGCCGACCGTGCACTACAATATGGGCGGCATCCCGACCAATTATCACGGCGAAGTCTTCCGCCCGACCAAGGACGATCCGGACGCGGTCATCCCCGGCCTGATGGCCGCCGGCGAAGCGGCCTGCGTGTCGGTGCACGGCGCCAATCGCCTGGGCACCAACTCGCTGCTCGACCTGGTGGTGTTCGGTCGCGCCTGCGCCAATCGCTGCGGCGAGACGCTGAAAGCCAACACCCCGCACAAACCGCTGCCCGACAGCGCCGGCGAGAAGGCCATCGCCCGCCTGGATGCGGTGCGCCACAACAAGGGTGACACCAAGACCGGCGAGCTGCGGCTGAAGATGCAGCACGTCATGCAGCGTCACGCCGCCGTCTTCCGCGACCAGAACATCCTGGAGACCGGCGTGAAGAATATTCACGAGGTCGCCAAGGGGCTGGTCGATCTGACGGTGAACGACAAATCGCTGATCTGGAACACCGATCTGGTCGAGACGCTGGAGCTGCACAACCTCATGGGCCAGGCCGTCGTCACGCTGGAATCCGGCGAGGCGCGCAAGGAAAGCCGCGGCGCGCACGCCCGCGACGATTTCACCGAGCGCGACGATGTGAACTGGATGAAGCACACCGTCTCCTGGTGCGATGTGGATAACGACTTCAAGGTGGAGCTGGGCTATCGCCCGGTGCATCTGAACACCATGTCGAACGAGATCAAGACGATCCCGCCAAAGGCCCGCGTCTACTAAGCCCGGACCAGCCATCTCTCCGATTGAGAGCCAAGCCCAGGACGAGGAACCACATGGCTCAGTTCACGCTGCCCGCCAATTCGAAGATCACCGAAGGCAAGACCTACAAGGCGCCGGAAGGTGCGAAGCGGATCAAGAAGTTCAAGATCTACCGCTACGATCCCGATAGCGGCCAGACCCCGCGTCTCGATACCTACGAGATCGATCTCGACGATTGCGCGCCGATGATTCTGGACGCGCTGATCAAGATCAAGAACGAGGTCGACACCACGCTGACCTTCCGGCGGTCCTGCCGCGAGGGCATCTGCGGCTCCTGCTCGATGAATGTCGACGGCACCAACACGCTGGCCTGCCTGAAGCCGATCGAGGAGATCGAGGGCGACGTGAAGATCTATCCGTTGCCGCATATGCCGGTGATCAAGGATCTGGTGCCCGACCTGTCGACGCCCTACGCCCAGCTTGCCTCCATCGAGCCCTGGCTGCAGGCCGACTCGCCGCCGCCGCCGGACAAAGAGCGCAAGCAGAGCCCGGAGGAGCGCGAGAAGCTCGACGGGCTGTGGGAATGCGTGCTGTGCTTCTGCTGCACTACCTCCTGCCCGAGTTACTGGTGGAACGGCGACCGCTATCTCGGCCCGGCCGTGCTGCTGCAGGCCTATCGCTGGATCGCCGATAGCCGCGACGAGAAGACCGGCGAACGCCTGGACGCGCTGGAGGACCCGTTCCGCCTCTATCGCTGCCACACCATCATGAACTGCACCAAGACCTGCCCGAAGCATCTGAACCCGGCGAAAGCCATCGCCGAGATCAAGAAGATGATGGTCATGCGCCGCTGACGCGGTCACGCAGAACTGAAAAGCAAGGGCCGTCCCGCTGGGGCGGCCCTTTTTCTTTGGCAGCGAGTGATGGTTCTTTCGGCCGCCCTACCCTTCGAGACGCCTGCTCATGCAGGCTCCTCAGGGCGAGGG